>JAHJRE010000093.1 GCA_018831055.1 Bacteroidota bacterium | reverse complement strand
TGATGTCGGAACTGACCAGCGAACCGATCAATACTCTTCTCTCCCGAAAACGCTATGCGGTGCTATTCCTGCGCAAACATCTGAAATTATTGTATCAACAACTTAAAAATCAGTAAAATGAAAAGGAACAAGGTTTTTTTTATCGGAAGGTTCATCGTTTTTGGAATCGCTATCGCCGCTCTGGTGGTATGGATCATCATGCTACTCTGGAACTGGCTGGTACCAGAGCTTTTCAACGGACCACAAATCACTTACTGGCAATCGGCCGGAATACTTCTACTGTCGAAGATTCTTTTCTCAGGTTTTCATAAACATTCAAACGATAAGGGTAGTCACGACTACTGGAAACGGAAGTTCATCAGCCACATGAGCCCTGAAATGCGCGAAAAAATGAAATCCAGAATGGAGGAAAAACTGGATACAGCAGATAATCTCTGATCCGTTAGATCCGAAAAAGCAAAGATCAAAGCACATCTCCTAACCCACATTGTCTGACATTCGACAATATCTCATTGCACATTTAAAACAGGCAATTTCCAAATTCAATTGTCAATTGTCAACTGTCATCCCGATTTTCATCGGGATAAAACTGTCAATTACTAATTTATTGGGTGTTAAATATCTCGTTGCTATATCTGATAAACTCCTCCACCTCCAGTTGTTCTGCTCTTTTATCCAGGATATGCGGAGGAATAACGGAAAGATCTTTTCCCAAAGGCTTCAGCGCGTTGCGAAGTGTTTTCCTTCGCTGGTTAAAGGCGGTTTTGACAAAGGTCAGATATCCTGCTTCATTCACAGGCAATACAGGTCTTTCAATACGTGTCAGGCGCATCACTCCCGATTTGACCTTGGGTGGCGGCGTGAATACCTGCTCCGGCACCGTGAATAGATATTCCGTTGTGTAGTATGTCTGCAGCAACACACTGAGTATACCATAGGTTTTGTTCCCATGCGGTGCTGCAATCCGTTGTGCCACCTCCTTCTGAAGCATGCATATCACCGACCTTACCCTGTCTTTGTAATCCAGTATCCTGAAAAATATCTGACTGGATATGTTGTATGGGAAGTTGCCGACAATCTGAAACGGCACCTGAACATACTGATTAAGGTTGGTTTTCAGAAAATCATCGTATATGATCTTGCCCGAGAAATCGGGGAACATATTGCGCAGGTACTCAACCGCTTCTGCGTCGGTTTCTATGAACCAGGAATCCCAATGGCGGTTTCTCAGGATATACTTCGTAAGCATCCCTGTCCCCGGCCCAACCTCAACAATATGATGCGGTTCTTCGGGAATAGCCGCAATGATCTTACGGGCGATGTTCTCATCGTGAAGGAAATGCTGACCAAGGGATTTTTTGGGCCGGATCATGGTGTTTTCCGGATTAAATATCATCACCGCGTAGCTCACGGTATTTTCTTCTTGCTTCCACTGTGAAGAGGCTGCCCGGGTAATTCAGCAGTATTTGCTGATAAAGTTCCATCGCCAGCGCCTTATTACCGAAATGTTCTTCCTGCAGCCTGGCTCTCTTGTACAGGGCATCATCAGCCAGGATGTCATATCCGAAATTTTTCACCAGATGATCCAGGAGGCTGTCCGCCTGATTATATTCTCCTTTACTCATCATGATCTCCGCTTTCTTCATCAGGATATCGTCGAAAAGAGGATGGAAGAGATTGACCTGATAAATGGAATCCAGGGTCTGCAGCGCGAGGTCCGGCTTATTCTGATACAACAGCAGGTCGGCACGGGCATAGTATGTCAACCCAATCGTGGAGCTGTCGGCGTCTTTGTTATCGCCGATTAGCAGCGAAAGCTGCATGGCATCATTGGCAATCAGCTTGGAAGTGGCGGCTTTCAGCACATCCAGCTGGGCCTTGGCCCATTCAAACTCACCGATGTAAAAGGTAAGCTTTGCATTCTTCAAACGGGCTTCATGACCAACAGGATCGTTCTTAAAAGCTTTTTCTACCTGTGAATATAAAAGCGTGGCTTCCCAAACCTCACCCATGAACAAATAAATATCTCCCAACTCTGTCTTGCATTCGGCAACCTGCACCGGAGGTGCTCCGGGAATAACAATGGCTTCCTGCAAGGTCTGAACTGCTTCATTAAGCTTTCCTAGATAAAACGCCCTGATATGTGCCAGATCCTTCATCAGTTCAATGGTCTCCGGGTATTTGCCAAAGGTGGCCATGGCCTCTTCGTAGTCTTTTTCCAGGATGAGCAATTCCTGCTCATCGTAACCCAATCCATTGGTGACCTTAAGGTACTTCGACTTCAGCAAGCCGATAAGGCCCGGTAGATAGTAGAGATTGTCTTTTCCTTTCGACATCACATAGGAAAATGCCTCCGATGCAGTGACATAATCCTTGTTGTTCAGACATATCCTCCCCAGGTCAAAAACCCGGCTCCCGTCTTCATTGTACCTCCTGTCAATCGATTTTGCCTGCACCAGGGCAAACCCAAAATCACGCTGCTGTATCGACAACCACATAAGTAGTTCGGAATATTCAATATTATCAGGGTCTTTCTGGCTCCTCCTCAGGAGCGATGTCCAGAGATAATCGGTGAATGTCCCTTCTTCATCATCGTACATCATGCTTTGAAGCTGGTTCTGAATGCGGGTGAGAGATGACGGGTTTTCTCCCGCCTCATCCAGCAACTCGTCCGTCATTTCGTTGTAATTGCCCCCAAGTTTATATAGATTCGCCAGCTCAATATGGAAGCCATATGCACCCTTTAGCAGCTCTCTTCCGTGTTTGTATGCAGCAATGGCTTTATCCATTTGTCCCCGCAGGTAAAAGGAGTTAGCTAATTCACTGATCAGCGCCTGGTTGGCCGGAAGCTGCTCAAGTGCTTCGTTGAAGGTTTTATCGGCATTACGGGTATCACCCATTTGTGTGTAAACATATCCCTTGTCTACCAGAAATTTCAGTTGCCCCGGGTAACGTTTGATCTGTTTGTCGGTGAGTTTTACCGCTTCGGAGTAATCTTCCAGCTGCAGAAGACAATAGAGGTAAAAGGTGTAGTAGTAGTGAGTAGGGTTTTTCCGGTAAAGCTTTTCATATAGCTCCGCGGCTTTGTCGTATTCCTTGTTGCGGTAATATTCCGAAGCAAGCCGCTCGTCTTCATCAATCTGCCTTGCATTCTGCGAAGGTTGTGAGCGTTGTATCTGAATCTGAGCCGGCGAAAAGAGAGGTGTCATGACCAGTATCACCAGCCATAGGATGAAAAGGTACAATGTCGATACAACAGTATTATTGTTTTTCATTTGGTTATCCTATCCTATCAAACCCGGTATACGACCTGAGTATTTCAGGAATGATAACGCCGCCGGGGGTCTGATTGTTTTCCAGGAGGGCTGCTAAAATCCTTGGTAAGGCCAAAGCGCTGCCATTTAGGGTATGCGCCAGAAAAGTCTTGCCGTTTTTGTCTTTTATGCGGAGCTTCATCCGGTTCGACTGGAAAGTCTCGAAATTCGATACACTGCTTACCTCCAGCCAGCGTTTCTGGGCCGCCGACCATACCTCAAAATCATAGGTAAGAGCCGAGGTAAAGCTTAGGTCCCCGCCACAAAGCTTCAGGATACGGAAAGGCAGATCAAGCTTCCTGAGTAGTCCTGCAACATACTCCCGCATCTCTTCCAAAGCTTCATAGGATCTGGAAGGATGTTCTATCCTGACAATCTCCACCTTGTCGAATTGATGCAATCGGTTCAATCCTCTTACTTCTTTGCCCCAGGATCCTGCTTCCCTCCGGAAACAACTGGAGTAAGCAGCGTTTTTAACAGGAAGCTCGTCTTCCTGGAGGATCATATTGCGGTAAATATTGGTAATGGGTACTTCTGCTGTTGGTATGAGAAACAGCTTGTCTTCCGGCACGCTATACATTTGCCCGTCTTTGTCGGGAAGCTGCCCGGTGCCGAAAGCCGAGTCTTCGTTTACCATCAAGGGTGGCTGGTATTCCGTATAACCAGCTTTAATGGCTTCATCCAGGAAGAAGTTGATCAGGGCTCTCTGTATCCTTGCCCCCTTGCCACGGTAAAAAGGAAAACCGGCACCGGTGACCTTATTGCCCAACTCAAAGTCGATGATGTTGTATCGGGAAATAAGATCCCAATGTGGTACGGCACGATCGTCAAGCTGTATCTCTTCACCCTCCTGGAAGACTTTCTCATTGTCTTCCGCACTGCGGCCGCCCGGAACACCAGGGTGCGGCATGTTGGGAACCTGCATCAACAGGTCTTCCATTTCCGTTATCAGCTTGCTGAGTAGCTCTCCCAACTCCTGTCCCTTCTTCTTAAGGTCAGTCGTCTGCTCCTTCATCCTCGCTGCTTCTTCGGCTTTGCCCGACTTGAATAATATCCCTATCTCTTTTGAAATCCTGTTCGATTCGGCAAGGATATCATCATTCTTCTTTTGTGTCTCCCGGCGACGGGTGTCCAGATCCAGAATGCGGCCTATGATCTCCTCTGCCTTATAGTTCTTGACGGCTAAACGCCGGATGACTTCTTCCTTGTTTTCCCTGATAACGTTAATTTCCAGCATGTTAAATATTATTGGAGGTAGAGTGCAAAAATAAAAAAATCCCGGACTGTGCCGGGATTTCCTTCATTATTATATTTTCTGCCTGGCTTAGGCTTCGTTTTCCGTGCTCAGCGGTACGATATTCACAAATGACTTATCGTCGCTTTTCTTCCTGAATTCAACCGTTCCATCAACCTCGGCATACAGGGTATGGTCTTTTCCAATTCCTACATTCAGTCCGGGATGGTGTTTGGTGCCCCTCTGCCTTACAATGATGTTTCCTGCTTTGGCAAACTGGCCTCCGTAAATTTTAACGCCCAGTCGTTTGCTTTCCGATTCACGGCCGTTATTTGAACTTCCTGCACCTTTTTTATGTGCCATGGCTTATGAATTTAAATATTTTATACTATGATTGTGTGTTTTCTCCGGTCTCCTCGCTTACTGCCGGTTCTGCTACTACCTCAGCCTTGGGTTTCCTGGCTGCCGGTTTTGATTCCTTCTTCTTTTTGCCGCCCTGCTCAAGAATATCCTCGATGAGGATCCTTGTCATGTACTGACGGTGTCCGTTGAGCTTCTGGTAACCCTTCCTGCGTTTTTTCTTAAATACCAAAACCTTATCGGCCTTCAGGTGCTCAAGTATTTTTACCTGGACCTGGGCTCCCTGGATCACGGGCGTTCCTACCACAACCTTTCCGTCATTATCTATCAGAAGGACTCCATCGAATTCGACCTTGTCGCCTTCGTTACCTTCCAACCGGTGGACAAAGATTTCCTGGTCTTTGCTGACCTTGAACTGTTGTCCTGCTATATCTACAATTGCGAACATATACAATTTATATTACCTGAGCTTACAATTTTGGAGGTGCAAAGATAGAAAAAAAAATCAATTCAAAAAGTATTTCACGTATTTTTTGTTTTGAATTTCCGGTTGACAAGGTAAACCCCACCCAGGATCAACGCTATCCACAGGATATACTGCGCTTCAAACTTTTCTCCGTCGAGGATGCCCCAAATAACGGCCATGATCGGAATCATATAGGTAACCGAAGAGGCAAAGACCGGAGTGGTGATCTTTACCAGGCGGTTGAAGGCAAACATGGCCAGTGCCGTCCCGGCTATGCCCAGAATGGCGATATAACCCAATCCTGACAAAAACCTGGGATTTCCGGAAACCTGCTCCAGGAAAGGTGTCCCTGCAAAGAGGTAGATCATCACCGGTATCCCCGTGAAGAAAAAACTGAAAGAGGTAATGGTGATCACGTCTTCTTTGCTTAACTTAAATTTGATCAGGTTGACACTGGTAGCATAACACATGGTCGCGATAAGAATATATACCGCATACTGCACGTTGAATGTCAGATTGTGCCCTCCGCTGATACCGGTCAGCCCTACTGCACCGGCCAGGGCAATAAAGATCCCGGCCACATTTAACCATCCGGTCTTGAACCGGAAAAAGAAGACCGATATCAAAAGAGTGAACAAGGGCGTTAGTGAATTCAGGATGCCCGCGAGGTTGGAGTCGATTCCCGTTTGTGCCCTGGCGAAAAGAAAAGCTGGTAATCCATTCCCGATGATACCCACCAGGATAAGATATAATGTATTTTTCCGGTTCAAATACCTAAATCTGCTGGCCGCAAACGGAAGCAGGAACAAAAAAGCTATACTGATACGCAAAGCTCCTACTTCCTGAAAAGAAAATATCTCAAGACCTCTTTTGATAAGGATAAAGGAACTGCCCCAAACCAGGACCAGAGAAAGCAAAATAATCCATGCTAAAGCTTTGCTGTTCAGCGGCATAACCATGCAATTTCATCTTAAGGCAAAGAGGCAAATGTAATGCTTAATACTATCGGACTGTATTAAATATCATAAAAATTAAACGTATATACGGTTTTTATTTGATTTATATTTTTTTATCTTTGCAAGGATAACTTAGTTACTAACCAAAATTTTTCAGTTATGAAAAAAACTTTCCTATTACTGGTAGTCTTTGCGTTTGTGGGTTTGATGACTCAAGCCCAGACCATTCAGACCCTTTACCAGGATGATTTCGATTCCTATACAGCCGGGCAGTTTATTGCCCAGGAAAACCCCACCTGGTGGGATACCTGGAGCGGAGCCCCCGGAACAGGTGAAGATGGTCTGATTTCCGATGATGAGGCTTTCAGCCCCTCCAATTCCGTCCTGGTTGATGAAACCGGTGGCGCTACCGACCTTATCTCCCTCCTGGGAGACAAAACAGCCGGGGTTTATGAGGTCTCCTGGCAAATGTTCGTTCCCGCAGGTTTTGCTGGTTATTACAATTTCCAGCATTATCAAGCCCCCGGGATCGAATGGGCAGTTGAAGTTTATTTTAACGCCGACGGTACAGGTAACCTCCTGGCCAACGGAGACGATATCAGCTTCACATACACTCCGGATACCTGGTTCCTTGTTGAGAATTACATAGATATTGATGGCGACATCGCCAAGATCTATCTCGATGGTACCATGATCCACGAGTGGCCCTGGGCAACCCAGTCCGGCGGTGGCGCCGGCGCTGCACAACTTGGCGGTATCGACTTCTTTGCCGGTGCGCAGGGAAGCGATGTACCCAAGTATTATTTCGATGATTTCGAATATGCCCAGATCTTCGAACCGCTTTATTGCGACGATTTTGAAACCTACACCGTTGGCGGTTACATCGCCGAACAGAATCCTACCTGGTGGGATACATGGAGCGGCGCTCCCGGAACCGGTGAAGATGGCATGATCAGCGACGCTCAGGCATACAGTGGATCCAACTCCGTCCTGGTTGACGAAACCGGCGGCGCTACCGATCTTATCCTCCTGCTTGGTGACAAATCATCCGGCGTCTATGAAGTCAACTGGTTCATGTATGTCCCTTCAGGTTTTGCAGGATATTTCAACTTCCAGCATTATGAAGCACCCGGTATAGAATGGGCCGTTGAAGTTTACTTCAATGCCGATGGTACCGCCCTCCTGAATGCTAACGGAGAAGATATCAATTTTACCTATTCCCAGGATACTTGGTTTGAAGTGGTTACTCATATCGATATCGATGCCGATGTAGCTGAGATGTATGTCGACGGTACTATGGTACACACCTGGCCCTGGGCTACACAGGCCAGCGGTGGTGCAGGTGCTGCTACCCTCGGCGGTGTTGACTTCTTCGCAGGCGCACAAGGCAGCGATGTTCCTATGTATTACTTCGATGACCTTTGCTATCTGCAACTTGGCGGCTCTACCGACCCGCAGATCATGATCTTCCCCGATCAGTTCTCCGTTCAGCTGGAGCAAGGACAGTCGGTTGACGAAATCATGACCATCGAAAATATCGGCGGCGCTGAACTGGTTTACGACCTGGCCATCGTTTATGACCTTGGCACAGACCGTACTCCGCTTGTTAACAAACCGCTCAGGAGCAAATTCAACATCCCCTTCGAAGCCGGCGTTATTCACAATGCCAATAATACCCTGGCTCCGGCCGATGATGTTGTTCTCCACTACGACGATGATTCACAGGTAGGTAGCACCGTGGGCCTTACCGCCCCCGGCGACTGGGAAGCTGCTGCTATGTTCCCGTCATCCGCTATCGCTCAGTACGCAGGTATGGAACTTTCTGAAGTTAGGGTTTGGATCGGCGATCCGGATCCGGCTGACGAATTTAAAGTGAAAATCTATGGCATGGGATCAACTTTAGTTAGTGGCCCGCTGCTCTATGAACAAACTTTTACTCCATTGCTGCTCGCCGACTGGAACACCATTACCCTCAATGACCCCGTTCTCATCGATGGTCAGGATATCTGGGTTTCCATTTATGTTAACCAGACAACCCTTACTCATCCGATCGGTACCGACGAAGGTCCGGCCAACCCATTGGGCGATTACATTAAAACTGGTGTGGGTTGGGGACATATCTCTCCGGGAATCCCGAAGAACTGGCATATCCAGGCTACCCTCACAGGTACCGCCATCGCCAACTGGCTCACCGTTGATCCTAATTTCGGAACCGTGGCTGCCGGAGCATCAACAGATGTTACACTGACCATCAATTCCGCAGGTCTTGATGTTGGCGGATACCAGGCCAGCCTCTGGGTTCAGAGCAACGACCCGGAACATCCGGAAATCGAAGTGCCCGTCGTTCTTGACGTTACCGGTGGATCAGTTACTTCGTATTGCATCGACTTCGAAAACCTCCCGGATTTCACACTTGATTTCGGCGACTGGACAGCTCTCGATGTTGACGGATTACCGACATACAGCATTACCGATTATACTTTCCCGGGACAGAATGAACCCATGGCTTTTATCAATTTCGTACCTTCCATGGTTACCCCGGCGATGACAGAACCTGAAATTCAGCCGCATACCGGTGATAAATTCGGTGCCTGCTTCGCAAGCGTTGAGTCACCCTGGAATGATGACTGGTTCATTTCTCCGCAGATCGAACTGGGTAATAATTCGGAATTCGTGTTCTGGGTTAAATCCTATACCGATGCCTATGGTCTCGAGAAATACAATGTCGCCGTATCAACAACAGGAATGGAACCCGCAGATTTCACCATCCTCAACGCCGCAGTTCTCGAAGCTCCGGTTGAAGCATGGGAACAGCAGATCTGGGATCTTTCCGATTATGACAACCAGACAGTTTACGTCGCTATCCAGTGCGTATCCACCGATGCTTTCATCTTCATGATCGACGATGTTTGCGTTAATACCTCACCGACAGGAATCAACGAGCCTTCTTCCGAAGCTCAGTTCGTGGTATTCCCCAACCCGGCCAATGACTTTGTAAGCGTTCAGGCTAACAATGCAATCAGGCAGATCAGCGTATTCAACTACGTCGGACAGCTTGTTCAGCAGAATAACGCCGGTACCAGCGTTTACACTCTAAATACAACCGGATGGCAAGCTGGTGTCTACTTCATCCAGATTGAAACTGCTCAGGGTATTTCTACCCAGAAAGTTATTATAGAATAAAACTGTTAATTCAGGAAGATAAAAGGGCTGTGGTTTCACAGCCCTTTTTTTTATGTAGTTTTCCATATAATCCTGTTTGCGTTTTCATCGTACCCACCCCCCGGCCCCCTCCCTGCAAGCAGAGGGGGAGTTCGCTAATTTAATTTTTCGAAAAATATATATAAAATCAGGATGTTTAAAAAATGGGCAATAGGATTAGGCGAATCAATAGTTATTGTTTGTGAAGAAAAAATACTATCTGTTTCTCAAAAAGTATAATTAGCCCTCCCCCCCTCCCTGCTCGCAGGGAGGGGGCCGGGGGGTGGGTATAAAAGATGATACAAAGATTTGAATATGGAGCCTTTTTTACTTATTTTGCAGTGCAACCCGATGGGTTGTTGACATGTCTTTTATTTTGAAATTCAATTAGATTCGTGGTTCTGACGTTATGATCAATCAATTTGAAATTTATGCCGGTGGCAGTTTTATCCAAAGCGATAATCCTGTTACCATTTTTAATCCCTACGATGGCAAAACTGTCGGGATTGCCTGGCTCGCTTCCCCTCAAATTCTGGAGGAGGCCATCCTTAAAGCCCAATCTGCCCGGGAAGCCATGAAAAACCTGCCTTCATTTGTAAAAAGCAGGATTTTGAACAGCATAGCAGAGGAAATCGAATCAAAAATCGAAAATTTTACGGGTATTTTATGCCGTGAGTCGGGTAAACCCTGGAAATACGCCAGGGGAGAGGTACAGCGGGCGATTCAGGTGTTCCGTGTGGCTGCTGAGGAATCCAAAAGGCTCCCAGGGGAATTTATCTCTATCGACTGGACCC
>JAHJRE010000092.1 GCA_018831055.1 Bacteroidota bacterium | reverse complement strand
TGCAGCCTGCAACCATAGAGAAGGTAACTTGATATTAATCATTCCCGATACTCATTTAAATTATTGTACAACACATCCGGAACCAGGTTCCGAAAAAACGCGTACATCAACCTCAATTCTTAGTTGTCTTCGGATTGAAAGGCTTCTTGCCCGATTTTGGATTTGAACCGAAAAATATAAAAAAAATCCCGGCATGTAAAGTTTATTTATTAACTATTTTTATACCGCAATATCGTCACGGAACCGGGCTGCGCCATTATCCAAAGCGTTTTGTTAATATGGTTCAGAGCATATCATATTAATAATTAGCAACTTTACAATCTACGACGGTATTTGGTTCACAATAATGTTAAGATTTATTTTATGAAAAACCCGGGATTAAAGGCTGTTAATATTTTTTTTATAAGTGTATTAACTATGGTAATTATTGTTTGTGACAAGCCTTCGATTCCCGGGGAGGAACTGACCGGTGTTCCTGAATGGTCGAAGGGAGCGGTTTGGTACCAGATCTTTCCCGAGCGTTTCCGAAACGGGGAACCTGGCAATGACCCGAAGATAACCGATCAGGAAGGGTGTTGGCCTCATGATACATCCGGCCCCTGGGAAATACACCCCTGGGATTCCGATTGGTATGAGCCTCAATCCTGGGAAATGGCGAACGGAAAAGATATCTGGTACAACATTACCCGCCGCAGGTATGGAGGAGATCTGCAGGGGATAATCAACAAGCTTGATTACCTTTCTGATCTCGGAATCGACGCTATTTACCTGAATCCTGTATTTGTCAGTCCTTCCCACCATAAATATGATATTACTTCCTATCATCATATCGAACCTACTTTTGGTCCTGACCCTACGGGCGACAGGCAGCTCATGGCCCGGGAAATTCCCGATGATCCTTCTTCCTGGAAATGGACAAGCGCTGATAAACTGATGCTGGAACTAATCCGGGAAGTACACCGCAGGGGAATGAAGATTATCTTCGACGGGGTTTTCAACCATGTGGGATATAAGCATTTCGCTTTTAAGGATGTTTTGGAAAAAGGCAAGGATTCGAAATTCAAAGACTGGTTTATCATCCGTTCCTTTGCCGATTCTGCCACCGGGACAGAGCTGGATTATGAAGGCTGGTGGGGAGTGAAGGACATGCCGGAGCTGAAGGAAGATGAAAACGGGATTGTTCAGGGTCCGAAAAAATACCTTTTTGATATCACCCGGAGATGGATGGATCCGGATGGCGACGGTGACCCGTCGGACGGCATTGATGGCTGGAGGCTTGATGTGGCATTCTGTGTAGCGCATCCGTTCTGGAAAGATTGGAGAAAGCATGTCAGGTCCATCAATCCGGAAGCTTACCTAACTGCTGAGGTGATTGACCCTCCGGATAAGCTAAAACCTTATCTGGAAGGCGATGAATTTGATGCAGTGATGAACTATAATTTTGCTTTCCTGGCAAGCGATTTTCTGATAAACGACAGTTTGGGGATCGATGCAGGATGTTTGGATACCTCGTTACAGCAATTGCGGGAAGCATTCCGTCCAGAGGTAACCCTTGCCATGCAAAACCTCCTGGGCAGCCATGACACTCATCGCGCCGGAAGCCGGGTTGCCAATGATGATGTTATTTCCTTCCGTAATGTCCCCGATTTCTTTGATAAAACCAAAGCAGCCTCCAATCCTGAATACCTCACACGAAAACCCTCACCGGAAGAATATGAACTGCTGAAGCTGATGGTTTTGTTCCAGATGACTTATCCCGGAGCTCCCATGATCTATTACGGCGATGAAGCCGGTATGTGGGGTGCCGGAGATCCTTGTTGCCGTAAACCCATGGTTTGGGATGATATTGTTTTCCAGGATGAGGCTTTCCTGCCTGATGGCAATCAAAGGGATAGGCCGGATAAGGTTAGTGTGAACCATGATCTGCTGGATCACTATCGAAAAATGATAAAACTCAGGAAAGACCACCCAGTTCTGAAGTTTGGCGATTACCAGACCATTTATGCAGTTGATGATGTCTTCGCATTTTCCAGGAAAGATGCGGTGCAGGAAATCCTGGTTTTCCTGAATAAAGGGAAAAAAGAACAGAACATCTTAACGGAATATATTTCAGAAGGAGTATACAAAGATCTGTTGAACGACAAAACTCCGGAAATTAAACCAAACAGGGAAGGCATCATTCTTCCGCCTGCATCGGGCCGGATATTGTTGAAGATTTCAGACGCAGATTTAAAGAATCAATAGAAAAAATTATTTTTGACATAAAATCAAGCGTTCAATTAAACCAAATACCAATGAAAAAAATTCACTGTATGCTAAACGGTTATTACCCCTGGATCATAGCGATCCTGTTTATTATTGCTTCGGCGGTAATTATTTATTCCTGTAAGGCAAAGGTTAAGCCTGAGATAAAGAAATCTGAAAAGATTTCACAGGTTGTACATCCCGAATGGAGCAAAAATGCGGTCATTTATGAGGTCAATGTCCGGCAATTCACACCGGAAGGTACGTTCAATGCTTTTGCAGAGCACCTTCCACGGCTGCAGGAAATGGGAGTCGACATCTTGTGGCTTATGCCCATTCACCCTGTAGGGGAAAAGAACCGGAAAGGCTCATTGGGCAGCTACTATTCTGTTAAAGATTATAAGGCCGTCAATCCTGAATTTGGCACCATGGATGATTTCAGGGCTCTTGTAAATAAAGCGCATGAGTTAGGGATGTATGTTATTCTCGACTGGGTGCCAAATCACAGCGCCTGGGATAACCCTTTGATAGAGGAGCATCCTGACTGGTATACCAAAGATTCGCTTGGGAATTTTGTTTCGCCTTTCGACTGGTCTGATGTGGTTGATCTGGATTACGATAACCAGGGATTGCGTGATTACATGACCGGAGCCCTGAAATTCTGGATTGAGGAGGCTGATGTCGATGGATTCCGCTGTGATGTGGCAGGAATGGTACCGGTGGATTACTGGAATGAAGCCCGTCCTGAGCTTGATAAGCTGAAGCCTGTTTTCATGCTGGCCGAGGCAGAGGTACCGGAACATCATGATTCGGCATTCAGCATGTCGTACGGTTGGGAAATGCACCATATCATCAACCAGATCGCAAAAGGGAAAATGAATGCAAAGCACCTGCATAAATATTTCCTGAAAAACGATTCGGTATTTCCTCAGAATTCTTTCAGGATGTACTTTACTTCCAATCACGATGAAAACTCCTGGAATGGGACAGAATATGAAAGAATGGGTGACGGAGCGGAAACATTTGCCGCTCTGACCTATATTGTCCCCGGAATGCCGTTGATTTACAGTGGCCAGGAGGCAGCCCTGAACAAACGCCTCCGCTTTTTCGATAAGGATACTATTGATTGGAACGATTATCCTCTCCAGGATTTTTATAAAACCCTCAATGAACTCAAAAACGATAACGTTGCGTTATGGAACGGCTTCTGGGGATCGGATTACTTCAGGATCCCGACGACAACAGATACGGCAATCTTCGCTGTGATGAGGGAAAAGGACGGGAACCGTGTTGCAGGTATCTTTAACCTTTCTTCGAAATCACATAAAATACGGCTTAAGAGCGAAGATTACACCGGTGATTATATGGATATATTTACCGGTGAGGATTTTATAATGGGAAAAGCTCAGGCAATGGATATGGAACCCTGGGAATATGTCATTTTGGTTAATAAATAACCGCTTATGAAGTACATGGCAATAGTACTCATGTTGCTTGCCGGATGCCAGATGCAGCAAAATGATGAAACAGGAAAGCTGGATAAATATCCGGTTTTTCCATCGGATTATGTACCAGCCAGGAACCTTGAAGTCTGGCTGCCTTCGGATTATGATCCTGAAAAACCGGAAGGCTATGCTGTATTGTACATGCACGATGGTCAGAATCTTTTTGACACAGCTACAGCCAATATAGGAGAGGAATGGGGGGTGGATGAGACAATGTCACGTCTTCTCCGTGAAGGGAAAATCAGGGATTGCATAGTAGTGGGCATGTGGTGTACTCCGGACAGGATGCTTGAATATACTCCTGCAAAGCCGTATAACCTGATGATCGAAAAGCGTTTACAAACAGGCAGGGAAGAAGAGGATTCCGTTGAACAGCCGGGTGGGGATGATTATCTCCGCTTTATTGTGGAAGAAGTAAAACCCTTTATTGATTCGGTGTATAATGCGGATCCAGGAAAGGAGAGCACTTTTATTGCAGGATCAAGCATGGGAGGCTTAATATCACTCTATGCGCTAATGGAATACCCGGATGTATTCAGCGGTGCCGCTTGCCTGTCGACCCACTGGCCGCTCAGGATACAGGAAAACTCACCCGATTTCGTGAGAGCTTATGTACAATACCTTGATGAACGGCTTTCCGTGGATAATGGGCAGAAGATTTACTTCGACTACGGTACAGAAACCCTCGATAGCTGGTATGAACCGTATCAGATGATCATCGATAGCCTGATGCGTTCCAAAGGCTTCGGGGAATCAAACTGGAAAACCCTGAAATTTGAAGGCGGCGTGCATAATGAAGTTGCCTGGCGGGAACGATTTGATATACCTGTTGTATTTTTATTGGGGCAGAGATAATTTCTTGAACCACAATAGGTTGTACCTATTATGGTTAATATTTTAGAAATATATGTAAAATACGAATATGAAAACCAATAGATTCTTTTTGCTCGCTTTATTGCTGTTAATATTCGGTTATTCTTACTCTCAGAACGATTTCCTGAAAGTCGAGCCCCCGTTCTGGTGGACCAGGATGCAATCGCCAAGCCTCCAGATCATGGTTTATGGCCAGGATGCCGGTGAATACAAACCTGTCATTAATTATAAAGGCGTAAAGATCGATTCTGTGGTGCGACCGGAAAACGATCATTATATGTTCATTTATCTTAGCATTTCTTCAAATGCCAGACCCGGTTCATTTACTATTGACTTTCAGAAAGATGGTGCAAGTGCTGAAAAATATAAATACCATTTATTTTCCAGGAAAGAGGGATCTGCAGAAAGGAAGGGTTTCAACACTTCCGACGTCATTTACCTGATCACCCCCGATCGTTTTGCCAATGGTGATGCCACCAACGACAACATTCCGGGTTATCCCGATGAGGTAGACCGGTCCGACAGGGATGGCAGGCACGGAGGGGATATCAGTGGTATTACCGGTCACCTGGATTATATCCGCGACATGGGTTTTACGGCCATCTGGATCAATCCGCTCCTGGAGAACAAACAACCACGATATTCCTATCATGGATACTCGATAACTGACTTTTACAAAACAGATCCACGGCATGGAAGCAACGAGGATTACAGGAAGCTTGTTGATGAAGCTCATAAAAGTAGCATTAAAGTCATCATGGATATGATTTTCAACCATTGTGGTTCAGGGCATTGGTGGATGAAGGATTTGCCGTCGGCTGACTGGATCAATTACGGGGGGGAGTTTGTGATGACCAATCACCGCAGGGCTGCCATACAAGATCCTTACCGGTCGGAGGAGGATCTTCGCAGGATGTCGGATGGGTGGTTTGTAGAGACCATGCCTGATCTGAACCAACGGAACCGGCTGTTGGCAGATTATCTGATTTATAACTCTATTTGGTGGATAGAATATGCAGATTTGGACGGCATCCGGGTGGATACCTATCCTTATCCCGACATGGATTTTATGGCAGAATGGACCTGCAGGATCATGGATGAATACCCTCAATTTAACATTACAGGGGAGGAGTGGACGGTGAACCCTGCGCTCGTGGCCCACTGGCAACGAGGGAAAGTAAACCCCAATGGATATATTTCCTGCCTGCCTTCATTGCTTGATTTTCCTTTGCAATCAGCGTTGGTAAAGGCGTTGAACCATGAAGAGAATCCCTGGTTCACAGGATGGATTGAGCTTTATGAAATGCTAGCCAACGATTTTCTTTATGCAGATCCTTTTAACATGGTGACATTTGCCGACAATCATGATATGAGCAGGATTTATACCCAGGTTGGGGAGGATCCGGCTTTATTCCGCAACGGGATTGCATGGTTGCTCACTATTCGCGGTATTCCGCAGATTTATTACGGAACGGAGATTCTCATGACTAATCCGGGTACCGATGCGCATGGAGTAATACGCAGTGATTTCCCCGGTGGTTGGGAGGGTGATGCCATCAATGCATTCACCGGAGAAGGATTGACACAGGAACAGGTTGAAAACCGCGATTTCCTGAAAAAACTCCTGAACTGGAGAAAAGGCAATCCTGTGGTGCAAAGCGGTAAGCTCATGCAGTTTGCCCCGGAAGACGGTGTATATGTCTTTTTTCGTTACAGTGATGACGGTAAGGTTATGACCATTTTGCACAAAAGCGATAAGGAGAGAGTCCTGTCGCTTGAACGATTCAGCGAGATGTTGGAGGATGTCAGCCGGGGTTATGATGTTATTTCAGGAAAAGAGTATCATCTGGAGGAGAGTATTATTCTTACACCAGGATTTCCGCTAGTCCTGGAGTTAAAATAAGTTACTGATTTATTGTTCAACGATCAGTTCTCTTGTCCATATCGTTTCATTTCCCTGCACCCGGCAGTAATACAGACCTGCAGGATAATTTCCGGTTGGGATCCTGAATAGAAAATCACCAGGATTGACACAATATAGAGATTTTTCAAAAATCACTTTTCCGGCAGTATTGCTAAGCTGGAATAGGTACCGGCCGGGATTTTCCGCAGTAAAAGCGACTTGTGCATAGTCAGTGCATGGATTTGGGAAAACATTCATACACTCCAATCCGGATTTGGAATCGATAAAGGAATATGACGGACCGGTTTTCAACAGGAAGATATCTGTATTGCCATACCCGGGTACAGCCAGGCTTCCAAAATCACAATAACCCGTGTATGCTCCGGCTATAATGGCATTGCCGTGATCATCATTCCCGATGGAAAATCCATAATCATTCAAATCGCTGCCTCCGCTGAGAATGTATTGTAAGTGTCCTTCGGAATTGTATTTGCCTATATACGTATCGGCCATGCCATGACTACTGACCTGCATTCCTGAGAACTCTGCATTGTGATGAAAGAATCCTGTAGTATAAACATTACCCATTGAATCTACACTCAGATCGAGGCCCTGGTCAAGGTCGTTTCCTCCTTCATTCACTATCCAGAGAAGATTGCCTTCATGATTATATTTCGACAGGTAGATGTCGAAATCATAAGGACCACCGGTTGCAGAGAGCTTATCCTGGTCCGTAAAGTTCAGGTTTCCTGAAAAGAACCCCGTGTTGTATATATTCATATCATGATCAATACCGATTCCAAAGCCTCTGGCGAAATCGTTGGCACCACCTCCGGCAGCTTTAACCCAGAGGAACTCTCCGGCCGGATTGCACCAGGCAACATAAGTACTGATGATCCCTGAACTTACGATATTATGAGAACCAAATTCTGCATGACCTGTGAAAAATCCTGTAACGGCAATATGTCCTTCACGATCGGATGCAATGCCGTAGGCGCGGTCCTCTCCGGTGCCCCCAGCCTGTCTGACCCAATGGAAATTACCGTCATGTGAATAATTGGCAATGAAGATATCACGGTTACCCCAACTGGTTTTACTTGTCCCACTGAACTCAGCCGTTGCCCTGAAGCTTCCGGCGACAATCACATCGCCCTCAATATTTAAACAAATGCGGTTTCCATAATCATCGCTTTCCCCTCCGGCCCTTTTAACCCATTCAAAGTTTCCTGCATGTGAATACATGGCTGTAAAAATATCAGAGCTGCCTTCGGATTCAATTACTGCACTTCCTACATGCATGGATTCGGTAAACCAGCCTGTTACAAAAACATTTCCCTGTTCATCTGTGCACAGACCGGCTCCGGTTCCTGTCCCGGGGCCATATAGATGCTTCACCCACATAAAATTCCCCGAAGAATCATAATGAGCTATAAAAATATCCGTTTCACCCTGGCTTATAAGTAACTCAGAACCAAATTGAATGGTGTCGGAGAACCATCCGCTTATAAAGCTGAAACCCTGGGGATGCACAGCCACTGAGTATCCCCAGTCGGAGCCATTGCTACCATTGCCATTCAGCCATTTGAAACTTTGGCCATGGATCAGAAAGCTGATCGAAATGAAAAGGATGACGGATAGAATTTGTTTTTTCATTTTGATGAGATTACGGTTATTAAATGAGAGATGGAGCCATCAGGTGTAAATATACAAAACATAAACCAACTAAAATAGTAATTCAGGATACCGGTTTGGTTAAATCAAAGATATTGGAAAATATTGTAAATAAGCCTGTTTGGGTGTTGATGCCCCTGATTATTCAGAATGTTGTAAAAATTAGGTAACTAATATTATGTTTTTATTAAAAAATTTATAACTTTGGGTTAATCCAGCACAAGTATTAACTAACCTAAAAATTGGTTTTATGACAAAACGATTTACCTTATTTTGGGTGCTTTTCCTGCCTTTGATGTTGCTAGTTACGGCAGGTTTTGCGCAGGAAGGCATGGTCAGAGGGACCGTGTATGATGCCGATGACGGAACCACACTTCCCGGGGCATCGGTTGTTGTGCAGGGCACAACGCGAGGAACTCTTTCGGATGCCAGCGGAAAATTCAGCATCATGGTTGGTCCTGATGCAACCCTGGAAGTATCATTCATTGGTTACAAAACCAGGCAGATTTTGGTTCAACCCAATACTACCGCTGATGTTTATCTGCAACAGGAAACTACTACTTTGGATGAGCTGGTGGTGATCGGATATGGTGTTCAGAAGAAAGACGACGCCACGGGGTCTGTTACTGCCATCAGTTCCAAGGAGTTCAATTATGGAGCCATCACATCACCGGCAGAGCTTATCAATGGTAAGGTTTCCGGTGTGCAGGTTGTGGATGGGGGAGGAGCTCCGGGTGAAGCAACGACTATCCGGATCAGGGGTGGATCTTCCTTACAGGCCATCAACGATCCTTTGATCGTAATTGATGGGGTGCCGGTCGATAATGAAGGGGTATCCGGTATGAGGAATCCGCTCAATACCATCAACCCTTCCGACATTGAGACCATGACCGTTCTGAAGGATGCTTCTGCAACTGCTATTTATGGATCAAGGGCTTCTAACGGGGTTATCATCATAACCACGAAGAAAGCCAAAGCCGCTGCCGGTGAAGAAGGAGTCCCAATAAGTTTAGAGTATCAAGGGAATTTCTCTCTATATACACCGACCAAAAGAGTGGATGTTTACGATGCTCAGGCATTTTCACAGCTTATACGCGACAAATACCCCAAACAGGCTGATATGCTGGGTTCAGCAAATACCGACTGGCAGGATGAGATTTTCAATACTGCTTTCGGTCAGGATCATTTCGTTGGAGCTGCCGGTGCAACAAAATACTTGCCTTACCGCTTCTCAATCGGTTATGCCAATAAAGACGGCATCCTGGAAACCGATAATATGAAAAGAACTACTTTTTCCTTAAATCTGAATCCCAGTCTGCTTGATGATCACCTAAGGATCAACATCAACAGCCGTTACATGAGCATTAAGAACCGTTTTGCCGATCGTGGAGCCATCGGGGCAGCGATACAATTCGATCCAACCAAACCGGTGATGGGAGATACATCGGCATTCGGTGGCTATTATTACTGGGAGCAGGCTAACGGAGATCCCGTAGACCTTGCCACCAACAACCCTGTGGCCATGCTCAAGCAAAGAAAAGATGAATCAGAAGTCAACCGTATCGTTGGAAATGCCCAGTTTGATTACAGACTTCACTGGCTTCCCGATTTGAGGGCAAATCTGAACCTTGGTCTCGACTATTCGGAAAGCGATGGTAGCGTGATCGTCGGACCAGAGGCCGCTTTTGAATATCTGCCTCTTGATTCCGATAGTGTTAATAAGAGCGGTATTTACAATACCTACACACAGTTGAAAAGGAATGAGCTTCTGGAGTTCTACCTCAATTACCTGAAAGACCTGCCTTCTATCAATTCCAATATTGATGTGATGCTTGGTTATTCATGGCAATGGTTTTATCGCAGGAATACCAACCTGAACTCCACCTTTTACAAAGTTCCTTCCTTGACGGATACTGTTTATGACCCGACCGAATATTACCTCCTATCCTATTTCGGAAGGATCAATTATACTTTTGCCAACCGTTACATCCTGACCTTTACTCTCAGGAACGATAACACCTCGCGTTTCTCCAAGGATAACCGCCAGGGCTGGTTCCCATCTGTGGCATTTGCCTGGAAGATCAACGACGAATCGTTCATGAAGAATATTAACTGGCTCTCACAATTGAAACTTCGTCTGAGCTATGGTGTTACAGGTCAGCAGAATATTAATCAGGGTGATTATCCTTATCTGGCCAGGTACACTTTCAACCGGGCAGGGGCATATTATCAGATGGGGAATATTTTCTATCGCACATTGCGTCCGGAAGGATATGATGAGAACATCAAATGGGAGGAAACAACCACCTGGAATGCCGGTTTGGATTATGGATTTGCCGATAACCGTTACTATGGCTCCATCGACTTTTATATCCGCAAGACCAAAGACCTGCTGAATATAGTTCCGGTTCCTGCCGGTACCAACCTGACCAATGAGATCCTCACCAATATCGGTGACCTGGAAAATCGCGGGGTTGAGTTTTCCATTTTTACCCGCCCCATTGTAAAGGAAGAGATGGCCTGGGAGATCGGATTGAATGCCACTTATAACAAGAACGAGATTACCAAGCTGACTGCTTCCGATGACCCGAATTACTTAGGGTATAAGGTAGGCGGCATCTCTGGTGGTGTTGGAAACACTGTTGAGATCCATAGTGTTGGTTATCCGGCCTTCTCATTTTTCGTGTATGAGCAGGTATATGATGCCGATGGCAAACCCATCCAGGGTATGTATGTCGACCGCAACGGTGATGGTGAGATTAACGATAAGGACCGTTATCATTACAAGGACCCAAATCCTGATTTCATCTTCGGGCTTTCATCCCGTTTCAATTACAAGAACTGGGATCTGGCTTTTTCAGGAAGGGCTTATTTCGGCAACTATGTTTACAACAATGTGGAATCAGAGAATGCCGTTTATGAAAGGCTGTATCGTCCCGAAGGGCCATATTTGAGCAATATTTCCACAGCGGTTGAAGACACGGAGTTTGAAAATCCGCAGTACTTGTCCGATTATTATGTACAGGATGGTTCGTTCTTTAAGATGGATTATATCAGCCTTGGATATAATTTCAGGAATTTCGCGCAGGACAGATTGCGTCTACGTTTGACCTTCACGGTGAACAATGCTTTCATCATTTCGAAGTACAAGGGGCTTGATCCTGAGATCTTCCTTGGGATCGACAACAATATTTACCCGAGGCCCAGAACCTATACTCTGGGTGTAAACCTGCAGTTTTAATCATCTAAAAGCATTATGATCATGAAGAATAAAATATATAAATCGATTTTACTGGCAGGGTTGATCTTGATAGGTTTTTCCTGTGCCAAGGACCTGGACACGGAACCCATTGACCCGGATGTGATTTCCGCTGCCAATGTGTTCGATGATCCGGCAAACTACGATTATGTTATGGCCAAGTTATATGCAGGTCTGGCCCTTTCCGGCCAGCAGGGACCTGCCGGGATGGGTGACATCACCGGGATTGATGAAGGTTTTGGCCAATACCTCAGAGGATACTGGTATCATCAGGAGTTACCGACCGATGAGGCGGTGATCGGATGGAACGACCAGACCATTAAGGACTTTCACTGGCAAACCTGGGGTGCTGCCGATGTATTTATTACGGCGTTTTATTACCGTGTGTATTATCAGATTGCCGCTTGCAACGAGTTCATCCGGGAGACAACCGATGAAAAACTCAATGACAGAGGCGTTAGCGGTGACCTAAGGACCAAGATAGGTTATTACCGCGCCGAAGCACGTTGGCTGCGTGCCCTCAGCTACTGGCATGCCCTCGACCTCTTTGGTAATGTTCCTTTTGTGACTGAAGAAGACAAGGTAGGATTTTTCTTCCCACCGCAGAAATCACGCAGAGACCTGTTCTTCTACGTGGAAGGAGAACTTAAAAGCATAGAAGGGTTGCTGAAAGATGCCAGAACCAACGACTATGGCCGGGCCGATAAAGCTGCAGCATGGATGTTGCTGGCCAAGCTTTACCTGAACGCAGAGGTTTACATTGGTGAGCCAAGGTATTCAGAGTGTATAACTTACTGCAACAAGATATTTGATGCAGGATACACGCTTGCACCCAGCTACAGGAATCTCTTCCTGGCCGATAATGACCTTACCAGCAAAAGTGAGATCATTTTTTCGGTTAATTTCGATGGAGTCATGACCACAACATATGGGGGGACCGATTTTATTGTTCATGCCGCCGTTGGTGGTGATATGACACCGGCCGATTATGGTATTTCCGGTGGATGGGGCGGTTTGCGCACTACTTCGGCTTTTGTGGGGAAATTTGATGATATCTCCGGAAACACCGATGTCCGCGCAATGTTCTTTACAGAAGGTCAAACCCTTGAGATTAACGATATAGGGTTGTTTAATGATGGCTATGCGATTACAAAATGGAAGAACATCAAATCGACGGGAGGCCCGGGCTCCAGCCTGGAATTTGTGGATAACGACTTTCCCATGTTCCGTCTGGCCGATGCTTACCTGATGTATGCAGAAGCAATTCTGAGAGGTGGTAGCGGAGGTAACCAGGGAACAGCACTTACTTATATCAATGATATTCGTAACCGTTCAGGCGCCGATCCGGTAGGAGCCATCGACCTGGAGTTCATCCTGAATGAAAGGGCTCGTGAACTTTACTGGGAATGTCACCGCAGAACCGACCTGGTACGTTACGGTTACTTTACAGGAAGTCAGTATGTTTGGCCATGGAAAGGAAAGGCTAAGGATGGAACAGGAACCGATAGCAAATACAACCTGTTCCCTATCCCGTCGTCTGACCTTACGGCAAACCCCAATCTGACCCAAAATCCCGGATATTAAACATTTAAACTATTTCTGATCATGAAGAATGTAAAATATATATTGTTGTTTTTCCTGGGACTGAGTGTTTTGATTTCCTGTAAAAAGGAAGAAAAAGACCCGGTACTTGATATGGGGCTGACGAAAAAGGCCGCCATCACCACCCCCCAGGATGGAGCTGCTTTTGTTCTTACCAAGGAGAAAGCTGACAGCCTGCTTACCACTTTCCAGTGGACAGCTGCAGAGTATAACCTGACCAATGTGGAAACCGTGAAATATGTCCTGCAAATGGATATAGCCGACAGCAATTTTAAAAATGTTAAAAATGTTGCCACCATCACGACTACCAATTATGCCTTCACTGAAGGGGCAATGAATAAGCTGGCGGTGGAAAAGAAAGCGCCATACGATGTCCCCACCAATTTTGCTTTCAGAGTTTTGTCGTATATCAACAATGAAACAACGTATTCGGATGCTTATTCGGATGTATTAACCCTTGCCATCACTCCTTATGAAGACGTTGTAGTAGCCAAATCGATCTATTTGCTGGGCTCTGCAACAACTATAGGATGGGATAATCTCCTCGCGCTTGAAATGACCAATCTTGGTGCTGCTAAATACGCTATCGTTGAGCATCTGACACCGGGAACCGATCAATTCATCAAGTTTATCTCGATTCTGGGACAATGGGCGCCTCAGTGGGGAACGGATGCCACCGGTACACCGGAGAGTGGAATCCTGGTTTACCGTCCGACCGAATCCGTACCCGACCCGGCAGCAATCCCGGTGGGTGAAACCGAAGGTAATTATTACATTGAAGCCGATACCATCGGATTGACCTACCAGACTATCCTTACTTCAGGTCAATTATTCCTGGTAGGTGCCGGTTCAACAGTTGGCTGGGTTAATGATGCAGGTATACCTTTTGTTCAGGACCCCGATACCCTGACCAAGTTTACGCTCGTTACAACCCTGAATGCAACAGGCGGGCTTAAGTTCCTGGAGGTTTCAGGACAATGGGCGCCTCAGTGGGGATCCTATGATGGCACGGAAGCCGGCGGTACACTTTCATACCGTCCGACCGAATCTGTCCCCGATCCACCGGAGATCATCGTGCCCGGCACAGCCGGAGAATTCCTGATCACGGTCGATTTACGGAGAATGAGATATTCGTTCAAAGCTCAATAAATATTGATATTTAAGATAGGTTGCTTAAAATGATGGTGCTGATTTTCTGACAGATTAAAAAAATCATGAACAACATTGATATTTTATATATAAATTTGTATTTGATTCTGGAAAGGAAATTAACACCATCATTTTTTTAAAATGAATAAACCTTTTTCAAGGATTCATTGTCTACATAACATTAAATCAAAATCAACCGAGTTCATAGTTTATTAACAATCAAGTATTAACCAAAAAAAAGTATTATGAAAAGATTATTACTCTCTTTTGCATCTGTTCTGCTGGCCGTGTTTGTAATGGCCCAGTATAATGTAACATTTAATGTCGACGTTTCCGGTATTGCCGGATTCGACCCTCTAACAACCGAGGTATACATGGCCGGTGATTTCCTGGGTGGCTGGGAACAGCCTGGTACCAATCCTGACTATAAAATGACCGCTAATGGTATGATTTATACGCTGGTATGGGAAATGGCCGATGGTGAAAATATACTTCATTACAAGTACTTCCTGATTTATGACGGCACAGCAAGCTGGGATAACGGTGAATGGACCGGAGACCCAAACCGTGAAGCTGTGGTAAAGGGAGAAATCACTTTCGACCAGGTTTTTGGTGACAAACCTTTTGGTGTAGTCTTTACCGTTGACATGTCGAATGCAACCGTTTTCGACCCTGCAACCGACAAAGTATACATGGCAGGTAATTTCACAAATTATGCCGGTGACTGGAATCAGCCGGGTACTTTGGCTTTCCTGATGATGGAACCTATTATCGGTAACGAAATGTTCTACACAAAAAGCCTCGTGCTCAACGCAAAGGAATATATGTACAAGTATTTCCGGGTGATCAACGATGAGCCGAGCTGGGACAATGGCGAATGGACCGGCGATCCGAACCGTACCGTAATAGTTGACACTGCCATGAGCGTTGACAACCTCTGGAACTCACTTGCCAATATCAATGAGTTTGACGGCGAAGTTCTGGAAGCTGTTTACCCGAATCCTTGCCAGTCATACATCAACATTGGCCTTAACGGTCAGGCAGGTATTGAGAAAATTCAAGTGATCAACAGCCTTGGCGCTGTCGTTCGCTCTATCCCCGGCGTTCCTTTCCTGAAAGAACTCAGGATTGAGACCGGCGACCTTAACAACGGAGTATACTTCATTACCGTACATAGCGGCAATGGAGTACAGACCGCAAGGTTTATCAAAGAATAGGGATTGACTGAATACAAAAGAAGAGGCTGCTGAAAAGCAGCCTTTTTTTTTAGGGACTCCATCCCGTAGGATGGAGTCCCTGAAAACCATTCAAAATTTATGATTTTTTAAGATCCTGAAAATCTGTTATATTGTATCTTTGTTAAGAAATACAAGATATTACAAAAAAGAACTCAAAATGCTTAAATACTTATTGTCTTACTCTTTTCTGGCACTAATCTTTTTACTGCCATTTGCCGTTAAAGCTCAGGTTGTAATAACCAACCCGGCATTTCCGCAGGTCGACAAGCCCGTTCTTATCACCTTCGATGCCACACAAGGCAGCGGCGGACTGGCCGGTTATACCGGCGACGTTTACGCCCATACCGGGGTGATCACTTCGCAAAGCAGCAGTGGCTCCGACTGGAAATACGTTAAAAGCAACTGGGGACAAAACACGCCGGAAACCAAACTGACCCGGATAGCTGATGATCTGTATACGCTTGAAATCACGCCCGATATACGCCAATACTACGGTGTGCCTCAAAATGAGCAGATTTTGCAGATGGCATTTGTCTTTCGAAGTGAAGAAGAGGTGGGCGGTAGTTATCTTGAAGGTAAGACCGAGACCGGCGGGGATATTTTTGTGGAGGTTTATGAAGGAGGACTGCAGGTTTCTTTTGAGCTCCCTGCCACGGATGCATTAATCCAGGTTCCGGGTGATAGCATATTCATTAAAGTTAATTCCAGTGAAGCCAACATGATCTCATTGTTTAATGATGGAGTTCTCATGAAGCAGGATACAGGGGACATGTTGCAGGATACATTGATTACAGGTTTGTACGGGAAACATTGGATCAAGGCAGTAGCCACAAATGATACAGGATATGTGGCTGATTCGTTTTATTATTATGTAAGAAAACCCACCGTTGTACAGGAAATGCCGGCTGGCATAAGAGACGGGATCAACTATACGGATGATGAAACCGTTGTCCTGTCGCTGGTAGCACCCTATAAGGAATTTGTTTTTGTGATCGGGGATTTTAATGACTGGGAGGTGGATTCAAGCTTTGCCATGAAATTAACTCCCGACAGTGTTCGGTTCTGGCTTGAGATCGAAGGTTTGACGCCTTTGCAGGAATATATTTTCCAGTATTTTGTCGATGGGGAGTTACGCATTGCCGATCCTTATACCGATAAAACCAGCGATCCATGGGATGATAAATACATCACAGATCAGGTATATCCTGGTTTGATCGATTATCCTGCAGGAAAAACATTTGGAATTGCCGGTGTACTGCAGACGGCACAGACGGATTATCCCTGGCAGGTTGAAAGCTTTACGCCTCCGGCACCGGAAGATCTGATCATTTAT
>JAHJRE010000091.1 GCA_018831055.1 Bacteroidota bacterium | reverse complement strand
TTCGCGCTAATCACACTAATCAAGGTAAATCCGGTTCAGTTTTGCAGTCACGTCTCCCCTCTCCTTCAGGAGAGGGGCCGGGGGTGAGGTGGTGTGATCGGAGAGGGGCCGGGGGTGAGGTGGTGTGATCGGAGAGGGGCCGGGGGAGAGGTGGTGTGATCGGAGAGGGCCCGGGGGAGAGGTGGTTTGATCAAAGATGGCCCGGGGTGAGGTGGTTTAACATTTGTTTAACAAAATAATTCTGCTCCGGTAAACATCTTCCATCTTTTTTTGTTACAATTGCAGGATAAATGGAAAAGAGTAACAAATATTTCAAAGCCGTCAGCGGGATTATTCTGGCATTGCTGGTAGTTATTTCTACCGGAGGGGTTTTGATATTTGAGCATCATTGTGCCTGCAACCATAAGGTTACAACCCATTTGATCCCTGTTGACCACAGCTGCTGCCACGATGGCTCTTCATTAATGTCATGCTGCTCCGGGCAGGAGAATGAATCATCATGTCCGGCTGGCAATGAAAGAGATTGCTGTCAGACAATCCCGGTTTACCTGAAAATTTCTTCCCCGTTTGAAACCGGTATAATCAAACAGGTCAACCGTATTACTGAGATAGAATCCTTGTTGGCTGCTTTTATATCATTGAATGTTGATATAACGGTAATAGATGATCTTCTTCCGGAAATGTCAGCCAACCCACCTCCCATTTTACCCTGTAAACGAATTATCTCATTTCATCAGTTGAAAATTGCACCTCCTGAATATTCCATTTAAGCTTTAGTGGAATAGATATTATTTTTTAATCAGGAGGATATATTATGTATAAAAAATATGCTTTTATGCTGCTCTGCCTGCTAATTTTCAGGCATGGGTATCCGCAGCATGAAGACGAACATAAGCACGGAGATGGCCATGTCCATGGATTTGTTTACGAAATTGGCAAATCAGGAGAAAAAAAAGTTTTGCCCGGAGCTAATGTTTACTGGGCAGGTACAACAGAAGGTACGGCAACGGGAAAGGATGGATCCTTCCATCTCGACAGGCATGAGGATGAAACTGTACCTCTGGTTGTAAGCTTCATCGGATTCGCTAACGATTCGGTTTTTGTTCACGACGATCAGGATTTCCTGGAAATAGAATTAACCATGAACAACACCCTCAAAGAAGTAGTAATTGCCAATAAGGCTCCCGGGGGGTTTGTTTCACGGCTTAGTCCTATTCAAACTTTCAATATCACCTCGGCCGAACTTCAGAAGGCTGCCTGTTGCAACCTGTCGGAAAGTTTTCAAACCAATGCTTCGGTTGATGTTGCTTATAGTGATGCCGTCTCAGGGGCCAAACAGATCCGTTTGCTCGGACTGGCGGGTAAATACAGTCAGATCCAGATGGAAAACATTCCAAACCTACGGGGATTAGGAACAGCATACGGGTTAGGGTTTGTCCCCGGGCCCTGGATGGAATCTATTCATGTTTCCAAAGGCACTGCATCTGTGAAAAATGGATATGAATCCATCACAGGTCAGATAAACATTGAATATAAAAAACCTGATAATAGTGAAAAACTATATCTGAATGCCTATGTAAACAACCATACCAAAGTGGAAGGAAATTTTAACACGGCCATGAAACTTAATGATCACTGGAGTACAATGGTACTGGGTCATGTTGAAAACCTTTCCCGCAAAATAGATCACGATGGAGATAATTTTATCGATGAGCCCCTGGTAAGGCAGTATCATTTGTTCAACCGCTGGAAATTTGATAACCATAAAAACATGCACGGACAATTCGGAATAAAAGTCCTGCAGGAAAACAGGCAAGGCGGTCAGGTTAACTATATTGATGAGGAGGTCAGGGTTCCTGCAAATGGATATGGAATAAACATACGTACAGACCGCCTTGAGGCATTTTCAAAAACAGCCTATCTGTTTAAAGGCAGACCGGGAACCAATATTGCCTTCATAAACTCCTTCATTTATCATTTCCAGGAATCCTATTTCGGCCTAAACGATTACAACGGCAGAGAAAATAACTATTACGGAAACCTGATGTTTCAGACTTACATTGGCAATACTAATCACCAGATCACTTCCGGATTAAGTTATATGATGGATAATTATGAGGAGTATCTGAACGACAGCATTTTCAGCCGCAGGGAAAGTGTTCCGGGTATATTTGCAGAGTACACATGGACTCTTCCGGAACAGTTCACTTTGCTCCTTGGCTTCAGAGCCGATTTCCATAATATTTTCGGTACTATGCTCACACCAAGGATGCATTTAAAGTACAATCCTCTGAAAAACACCATCATCCGTGCTTCTGTGGGTAAAGGATACCGGATGCCAAACGTTATCGCAGAAAACACCTATATCCTTGCCTCCTCCCGTAAAATCCACATCCTGGATAAACCGGAAATGGAAGAAGCATGGAACTATGGACTTAACCTGACACAATACATTGATATCCTGGGAAGGGAACTTGCCATTAACCTCGATTATTATCGCACATATTTTATCAACCAGGTGATTATCGACCGCGATTTCAGTCCCCAGGACGTGCTTATTTATAACCTCGACGGGCAATCATTTTCCAACAGTTATCAGGCCGAAGCCCAGTACGAACTTTTGGAAGGACTTGATATTACAGCCGCCTTCCGTTACAATGATGTGCGAATGACCATTAATGACAATCTGATGCGGCAACCCTTCGTAAATCGCTACAAAGGTTTGATTACCCTATCCTATGCTACCCGTATGAAAAAATGGCAATTCGATTTCACCAGCCAGTTTAACGGTGACAGCAGAATTCCTTCTACTGCCTCAAATCCGGAAAAATATCGGATGAAGGATAAATCACCTGCCTATACCATCCTGAATGCCCAGGTTACCCGTTACTTTAAAAAATGGGATATATATATTGGTGGTGAAAATCTTACAGGGTACAGGCAGAAGCACCCGATCATCGCTTCTGATGATCCTTTCGGAAAATACTTTGATTCCTCCATGATCTGGGGGCCTGTTTCTGGAATAAAGATCTACGCAGGAATCAGATATTCAATTAAATAAATTAAAAATTATTATATGATGAAAACAGCAGAAATTAATATCGAAAACCTCAAATGCTATGGATGTGCAAACACCATCAAAAGAGAAGTAAAGAGGTTCCCTGAAGTGACTGACGTATCTGTAAATTTTGAAGAACCAAATGTTGTCATTCATTACGAATCCGATGATGACCTGAGAGAAGCATTCGTCAGGAAACTTGCTCGTTTTGGATATCCTGAAAAAGGGAATAAAAATTTCTCCAACACTATGCTCAGCTATATGAGCTGTGCCATAGGTAGGATTCAAAAAGATGTATAACATTAATTCTGACTAAATATGAAAAACTTCAGTTTGATAATAATAGCCATTCTGGCAATTAACATTACATCAATTGCACAGGAAAAGGAAAGCAAAACGGAAAAGATTGAGATCAAAACTTCCGCAGTTTGCAGCATGTGTAAGGAAAGAATAGAACACGATATGGCTTTTGAAAAAAGTGTAAAATCGGTGGAACTCAATCTTAAAACAAAGATTGTAACCATAGAATACCGGAGAGATAAAACGGATCCTGAAAAGCTCCGCAAGGCAATCTCAGCAATAGGTTACGATGCCGATAATGTGGAAGCCGACCCAAAAGCCTATGAAAAACTTCCTGCTTGTTGCAAAAAGGATGCACCTCCGCACTAAGTCAATGCCATGATATGAAAACAAACCCGGGCAAACTTATCAATACAGCTTTATGGCTGTCGGTTCTGACTATAGTCTATAACATTGCCGAAGGTCTCGTTTCTATATTTTTTGGTCTTAGCGACGACACTCTGGCCCTTTTGGGATTCGGTATCGACAGTTTTGTCGAAGTAATATCCGGTGCAGGTATCCTGCATATGGTGATAAGGATGAAAAGATCCGGCGAGGAATTCCACGACCGGTTTGAGCGTAATGCACTTAGAATCACTGGATACAGTTTTTTTCTTCTTGCGGTTGGACTTATATTTGGTTCGATTATCAATATTACTCAGGGCAATAATCCTGACACAACGATTCCTGGAATTCTCATTTCGGTATTTAGTATTGGAACCATGTGGTTTTTGATGAGGGCCAAACTAAAAACAGGTAAAAAGCTCGGATCTGAAGCTATTATCGCCGATGCGATGTGCACACGGACCTGTTTTTATTTATCGGTTATCCTGCTAATCTCCAGCGGCCTGTATGAAATATTCAGAATTGGATATTTCGATATAGCCGGCTCCCTGGGTATTGCATGGTTTGCTTTCAGGGAAGGAAAGGAGGCCCTGGAAAAAGCAGCAGGAAAGACTTCCTGCTCTTGCGGAACCGATGGTTGTCATTGAATTTCTTAGTAATTTTATCCGATGGGGCGAAATCATCCTGAACCGGTCAGTGGGAGAAACCTTGTAATAACAGTGTTCCTTAACCTGGCAATTACCATTGCCGAGGTTATAGGAGGTATATTGTCCAACAGCCTGGCCCTGTTGTCCGATGCTCTTCACAACCTCAGTGATACCATTGCTTTATTCATTGCCTGGATCGCAAACAAAATATCCAGGCGGGCCTCCAACGACAGGAAAACATTCGGATACAAACGGGTCGAGATCCTGGCCGCTTTCCTGAATTCCCTGGTTCTTATTCTGGTTTCCGTTTTTCTTTTCATCGAAGCCGTCAAACGCTTTATGGACCCCGAGCCCATCAGGGGCCAGATCATGTTTATCGTAGCAACCGCCGGACTGGCAGCCAATCTGATCAGCGTATTAATCCTGAGAAAAGATTCGGGGAAAAACATAAATATCCGGTCAGCCTATCTTCACCTGCTTTCCGATACTCTGTCATCGGTTGCCGTAATCATAGGAGGCATCCTGATCTATTTCTTCGACCTGTTCTGGATTGACCCGCTGGTCACGGTTCTGATAAGCCTTTATATTCTCCGGGAAACATGGTTTGTGTTCCGTGAAACGGTGGATATTCTGATGCAGGGCACACCTCGTGGAATGAGCCTGAATAAAATCAAAGCCGAGGTTGAAAAAATCCCGGGGATAGCCAACGTCCATCATGTTCATCTCTGGAATCTGAATGACAGCCTCATTCATTTTGAATGTCATGTTATTGTTTCTGAGAACATCAGGGTTTCAGATACAAAGCCCATTTTGGAAACAATAGAACGCATGTTGATGGATCAGTTTGGCATAACGCATATAACTGTACAGTTCGAATACAACGTGGATCATGAAAGGTCTTCTATATCGGAACGCTTATAAGCCTCTTACACGGGGTTTCCCGGCAATAAAATCTTTCAGGTAATACGGTTCGAAATAAGCTACATCTTCAAAGTCTTTTTCCAGGAATTTTTTCCACGACAGGCCGCACATAAATTTTGCTGAGACCTCAAAACCAGCGGGATAAAATACGTTGGGCAGTTTTTCCAGGATGTCGCGTGTTTTAGCTGCACCGTCTCCAATAAAACATATGGGGTAATCTGCAAGATACTCCAGGAATGAGTTTTCCGTAACGATCATAGCCTGTGTTTCCATTACCTCCTGAAGGTTTTGGTTAAACACTGCCGTATAAACCTCCATACGACGGGCATCGATCATAGGACATAATAATGATCCCGGCTGTATTCCCGGAAGACCAGAAGCTCCAGCCGCCATGGATTGCAATGTAGGAACCGAAATCATTGGAATATCAAGTGCATAACAAAATCCTTTGGCAGCAGAAACCCCTATCCTGAGGCCGGTATAAGAGCCCGGACCCATGCTGACGGCAACAGCATCCAACTCAGAATATGCCATCCCTTCCTGGTTAAGAAGTTCATTGATTAATAGGGTTAAAACTGCAGAATGTGAGTTCTTCTCATGGCTTTCAAGGCATGACAGAACTCTGCCATCCAGGGATAAGGCGACGGAACAAACCTGTGTTGCAGTCTCAATATGAAGCAGATAAGCCACTATTCTTCGTCTTCACTGAACAGGTTCTTTTTATCTACTACTGTTACCTCGTCACCGTCTTTCAACCTTTTAGAAACAGCGCGATAGGGGCCGGTAATAACCTCCTGCCCATCCTCAAGGCCTTCGGTGATAACAATATACATATTATCCTGGATGCCGGTTTTTACAGGAACCATAGAAGCTTTGCCATCAACGACAAGGAAGACCACTTCCTGGATTTCCTCTTTACCTTTGATACCTGTCTTCGATTCCTCAGCAATTTCTTCGGGTTTATCATTCTTTGTTGTATCGGCGCGGGTGGTAACCGACTGAATCGGGACGGTAAGGGCATTATGGGCTGTCTCTGTCTGAATTTCCACTGTTGCTGACATACCCGGGCGTAACGGAGAATAGGTTGGCTGGTCTTCTGGTATCAGATCCGAATATGATTCGGGGAAGATCCTGATCTTTACATCGAAGTTAGTCACCTGGTCGGCGCTAACCCCCGCTGTATTGGCAGAAGTAGCAATTTCTGTAACTTCTCCCAGGAATATTTTGCCCAGGTATGCATCCACCTCAATCTCACAGGTATCTCCTAACGAAACTCTTACAATATCGTTCTCATTAACCTCCACATTGGCTTCCATGTTGCCGAGGTTTGCTATCCGCATGATCTCAGTACCGGCCGAAAACTGGCTGGCACCTGTAACCCGTTCACCTACTTCAATATTCAACTTGGATACTTTTCCGTCATTAGGAGAGAAGATGGTCGTCCGTGTAAGGTTTTCCCGTGCTTCCTTAAGGGATGCCTCCCCGCTCTTCACACTAAAATCGGCACTCATCACACTTTGCTTCGCGGCCTCAACCTCAGCCTTTGCAACTTCAAATGTTGATTTGATAGCATCAAAATCAGCATCCGAAATAACCTTTTCCTCCCACAATGATTTATTCCTGTCGAAATTAGCCTTTGCATTCAGGAACTGTGCTTCCGCCTGGGCAACCCTGGCCCTGGCATTGGCCAGATTGGCCTTTTGGGAGCTCAGATTGGCTTCAGACCTCTCAAAATTAGAAATGTAAATTTCCGGGTCGATTTTCGCCAGGATATCACCTTTGGAAACCTCGTCTCCTTCTTTTACATGAAGTTCAACAACCTCACCCGAGATATAAGGGCTGATCATAACATCTATGGCAGGTTGGATCTTCCCATTGGCAGATACTGTTTCCGTTAAGGTACGCTTTTCCGCTTTTTCAACCGAAACCCGTATACCTTTGGATTTACCACCTTTATTTACAGCTACAATTACAAGAATCAGGATAATGACGGCTCCGCCTATGATGAGCCACATTCTGCGTTTGGACGACTTTTTCATGGAAAGCTAATTTCTGATGAATTTATTTACAACCGATCTATCCGGTAAAACATTATCTCGTAAAAATAACAAAATATCCCTACTTAACAATAAAATCCTCCATTGTAATGGGCTTACCCATATAAAAATCCAGGATTTTCGTCTTGAATACATAATCATACTTGGCACTGAGCAAATCAGATTCAGCACGGGTGAGCTGTGTTTTGGCAGTATTGTAGTCAAGAGAGTTGACCAAACCTACATTGAATTTCTGCTCCATATATTTAAATGCCTCACGGAACGACTCCAGCGACTTGAGGTTTGCCTGGTATGTCTTGTATGATGCCATAGCATCCGTATAGGCTGTCTCAACGTTTTTCCTCACTGTATTCTTCACAAGTTGCAGGTCGTATTCGGCAAATTCCACTCCCATTTTCGACTGTTGTATTCCGGTAGATACCTGGAAACCATTGAATATGGGTATGGATAACCCAATGGAGAGAGATTTGTTTTCATTGTTTCGGATCTGGTCTTCAAAAGGCATAGTACCGCTGTTTGGATCCAGGAAATTGTCGCGGATCTGATCGGAAACCGTGGTAGACCAGGATCCATTCATGCTGAGAGTCGGACTTCTGTAACCTCTGGTTATGGAAAGTGATTTTGAGGCACTCTGTAAGCGGTATTCAGCACTCCTAACTTCAGGAAGGTTGATTACGGCATACTTGAAAACCTGTTCCGGTTGCATCAACTCCGGCTGCACCCTGATCTGTATATTCGGTACATCGATCTCAAAAGGCTCGGATGCCGGAAGATCGAGTATTTGTAAAAGATCAAGGTAGGCAAGGTTCAACTGGTTTTGAGCGTTGATGAAATTGACTTCCTCGCGTGCTCCCTGCGACTGGATATCCAGCAGATCACCCCTGGCCAGCGTTCCCGCATCTACAAGTTTGCGAGTCCTCTCAATTTGTTGCTTGGTGATATCCACCTGATCGGCAGTTGTCTTGACCAATTCATTACTGAAAAGGATTTGAAGATACGCGCCTGCGATCATAAGAGCAATATCATCGCGCATTTTATCGGAATCATAACGGCTGGCTTCCAAATCAAGCTGGGCCTTCTTAATTGCATTGTATTTCTGCAAACCATTGAATAAAGTGATCCCCGAACTGACTGAGAAAAACTGCTGATTTGTGTTTTCAATGGTGTAAATGTTGGTCTGTGGGTTTGGTGACCTTCCCCATCCCCAGCCCGAAGAAGCATTTCCGTTCAGCGTGGGAAGCAGATCCAGTTTCTTTTGCAGCAAATCCGCCTTGTTGCTGGCTGATGTTAACTCACTTTGTTTGATCTGGATATTGTTGTCTAATGCATACAATATACAATCTTCCAGGTTCCACTTTTTCTGTGCACCAGCCTGAAAAGCCATTAGTATGACCAGGCTTCCTGTTAAAAAATATCTTAAAATCGGCATGACTGAAAATGATTTGAATCGGATCATAAATTAAGATTTTTGACGCATTTCGGGAGCTAAAAATGTGCCATTTTTATAAATTACTGATTTTCAAAAATTAATCGCCAATAAAATTATCCCTTTTAACGGAAAGTGTCCATTTTAAAACGTGTATTGTTCGTTAACGAACAGAGACCATTTGATAAACATCAAAAATAACAAAATATTTCCTGGCATCACAGTTTGCGAAATAATTTCGAATTGGATACTTTTACACAAAATTGAAAACCAACAGAAAAGATCATGAAAAGAATTAATTATATTCTGGCAATTGTTATTGGCTTACCTTTATTGTCAATAGCTTCTATCGGTGATACCATCCATGCGATGCACTATTCAATCACCATCAATGAAATCAACACTACAACACAAACAATTGATGCATCCACCCTAATCACTCTCAAACCTCTTGTTAATGATCTTGATGCAATCAGGCTGGAATTACTTGATCTGACAGTAACTTCAGTTGATGTTGACGGAACACCCGTAACAAACTTTAGCCATGATAACGGTTTCCTGGAAATCCCTCTTCCTGTTTCTGTCGACACCACTGATATCCTGAATGTTGAAATTGCATACAACGGCCAGCCTTTTCATGAATCCTGGGGCGGTTTTCATTTTTCAGGAAGTTACGGATTCAACCTGGGTGTAGGTATCAGCTACATCCCGCATAACCTTGGTAAAGCCTGGTTCCCTTGTATTGATGATTTCACCGACCGTGCAACATATGAATTGTTTGTAACTGTCGACGAAGGACTTACGGCTGTTTGCGGTGGCATATTGGTAGAAACTACCATTCCATCCCCGGGAAAGATCATGTACCATTGGGAATTAAACCAGCCCGTTCCCACATATCTTGTCTCGGTAGCGGTGGGCGATTACGTTCTCATCGAGGAAACCTATAACGGGCTGGAAAGAGATATTCCTGTCACGTATTATGTCAAGCCTGTTGACTCGGTTAAAGTTGCCGGTAACTTCGCCAACCTGAATGACATCATGATGATCTATGAAACCCATTTCGGCCCATATTCATGGGACAGGATGGGTTATGTAGGAACTCAGCTTGGCGCCATGGAGCATGCCACCAATGTTGCATACCCAAACAATACCATTACCGGCAATGCTACCTATGAATGGTTGTATGCCCACGAAATGTCGCATATGTGGTTCGGCGACAAAGTAACCTGTGACAAAGCCGAGGAAATGTGGCTGAACGAAGGCTGGGCAGTTTTCTGCGAAATGTTTTACACGGAGATCCTGTACAATGTGGAGACCTTTAAAACCACTCTCATGGATAAACACGCCGATGTGTTACAATACGTCCACGAAGAAGAAGGAGGTTACTGGCCGCTGAATAACCTGCCGCAAACTATCACTTACGGTACTTCTGCCTATGATAAAGGATCCACCGTGGTTCAAACCCTCCGAAATTATCTGGGCGATGAACTTTTCTTTGAAACAATGACAGCATTTCTTGATCATTTTGCTTTTACATCAGTGAACTCTTACGATATGCGGGATTTTATCACAGATCATACCGGGATTAATATGACCGGCTTTTTCGACAATTGGGTATTGAACGGCGGCACCCCTCATTATAGTCTCGACTCATTCAACATTCAGCCTGCCGAAACCGGATCGGAAATATCCCTTTACCTGAAAGCAAAGAGAAAAGGTCCATCCTGGAACGGGACCCTGCACAAAACCGATATTTATTTTATGGACAGCGACTGGAACTGGTCCATGGATACTGTTATTTTTTCCGGTGAAACAGGAATGTCAGTTAAATCTCTTCCATTTGAACCTGTCGCCGTTTTTGTTGACCTGGAAAGCAACATCTGCGATGCCAAAACCGGTGGATTTACGGTTGTTAACCAACCTGGGGATATAATTTTCGACCATACCTTTTTTCAGTTAAGCACCCAGGAAATTACAGATTCAGCCTTTGTTCGCGTGATCCATCACTGGGTTGCACCCGACAGCCTGAAAGCACCTGTGCCCAATCTCAGAATTTCCGATTACCGCTACTGGTCGGTTGAAGGGGTTTTTCCGGATGATTTCGTTGCAACCGGAAGGTTCCAGTATAACAAAAGCGGATACCTCGATAACACTCTTATCCTTAGTGAAACGGATTCCATTATTATCCTCTACCGCAAAGATGCAGCCCATGACTGGGAAAACATATCTTTTACCCGTATCGGCCCCTGGTCTATAGGATTCCTGTATGTCGACTCATTAAAGATTGGGGAATATACACTCGCGGTAATCGATATTTCCGTAGGTGAAAATGAGAATGAATTACCCCCGGACGATAAATCCTGGATGCATATTTTCCCCAACCCCTCAGGCAACAGGTTCCATATT
>JAHJRE010000090.1 GCA_018831055.1 Bacteroidota bacterium | reverse complement strand
CTCAGCAAGGTATTGTCTCCGTTTTCATTGGTAACCGTGAGAGAAACATTGTATGATCCCGGAAGATTATAATAAACAGGAGGAGGGCTTTGCAAGTTTGAAGAAGAAGGTTCTCCACCATCGAAAGTCCACTCCCAGGCAGTTGGGTTCCCAAGCGATAAATCAGAAAACATGGCTGGAGAACCAACGGCTATCGTTGTATCGTCTGCTGTAAAATAGGCAACCGGCAAAATGAAATTGCAACCGGCAAAAGGAGTAGCAAAGATGCTGTCACCAACAGCATTGACACCGGCAAACTCGGTTGAAGCGCTCCAGTTCTCTGCCAGTGCATTATTCAAATTCGGATTGCAAAAAGTTAAAGAAGGACCATATCCGTCGGCGATAGTATCCCACGGAAGAGCATCATCGTAGTTGACGGAATCGACTAACATTCCATTCGCATCAACCAGTATGATGTCTTCGCCGCTGTTGCTGAGAGCACCACCGGTCCACTGCCATGCCGACATTCCAAACATGTTATAGAAAGCCATGGAATCGACACAAACAACAAAATAATCACCTGGATTCAGTATAACATCAGGGAAGGTAAAAGTTACACCTTCAGCAAAGCTGTAATCAAGGAGATTGACTGCCTGGGTATCGTTATTCAGCAATTCGATGAATTCCAATGAATCAACGTTTGATTCCGGCGGGTTATACATGATCTCCGTGATCACAATCTGGGCCGGAATATAGGGTTCCACGATTGCAAAGACATTATCGCTGACATCCGAAGGTGCGCCCGAGAGGTCGCTGATCTCTATAACATAATCGTTTCCTGGAGCAATTCCTGTGTTAATGAACCATGTCCAGGTTCCCAGCGTAGAACTCAGGTTGTAAACGAGCAGCTGGCTGTTTCCCGTACCCACATCAACGAGTTCGATCTGGATGTTTCCCGTATAACCATATAGTTCTTCCCAGGTAATATCGTAACTGCTTCCGATTTCAAAAATTTCGCCTCCATTGGGTGATAACACGTGGACGGTTGGGTCCGGCGGGAAGTTTTCAGCATCCGGGGAACCACCTGTCTGGATGGAAGGAGCCCAGTTTTCCGGCAGAGTGTTATCCAGCGATGGAAGCAGGAGTGACAACGACGGACCATTTCCGTCGGGTTCTGTCGGCCAGGGTGACTCATCATCAAAGGCAACAAAATCGGCCTGGATACGGCCCAGGTTGTATAAATTGACCTCATCCCCCGAATTACCAAGGCTCCAGGTTATCTGTGATGTACCGTCAAGGTCGGGAGTGAATGGGAAATTACCACTGGTTGAAACAGCAATGGTGAAATAATCATTGGCTGCAAGCATGGTTCCTCCAGGAATGGTGATGGGAGCATGATTGGGATCATCATCGCGTATAAACCACCCTGACAAATCTACCGTTGACGCAGTGTTATTGTAAAGTTCTATCCATTCTTCATCATCACCGGATGAGTTATACATGATCTCGTTGATGACAATATCGGCCGGAGCAGGTCCGTCGCCGGAAACCATCACATTTTCCACCTCCCAGGTAGCAGACTCAGTGGTGTTGGATGTGTAGATAAATGCAAGGTAAACAGCCGTTCCACTGTATGTTGAAAGATCAATATTACCCGAGGCAGTCCATGTCCAGCTTCCCGGAGATAATGTGTAAGCAAGTGTGGTCCAGGTTGCTGAAGCCGGATTTCCTCCTCCGTTATAATTGGTACTGATTTTCACCTGCATATCGGGGCCATCATAATTTTTAGCATTATAGAAAGTGAGGATTTCATTGGTATAGGCATCCAGGTTCATGGGAGGCGAGATAAGCCAGTCTTCATTTTCATTGCTACCTCCCGAATAGCCGCTGATCCGTGCACAGGCCGTTCCGCCGATACCATAGGTATTATCACGATCCCATACCTGGTCACCGGTAACGCTGATCGCTGTCCATGCACCCCAGCTCTGGTTAAAGTCTTCGTACATGACTACCGTGGATGTTGTGGCATTATCGGCAGGCGGTGTGCCATCGGTTTTATAATCGATGTTTGACCCTGCATTGGTATAGGGAAATATCTTGAAATAATACGTTGAATTAGGTTGAAGGTCGGCAAAGGTATAAGCCTGGGTACCAAACAACACGTTCTTCGCCCCTGTACCGTCCGACAAATCTTCATCATCGGCAACCGGAGTTCCATCCGTTGGAAGGGCTATATTATCCTGATCACTTCCAAGGATAAGATAAGCGGAAGGCAACTGTGCTCCCGTAGCATCCGTCCAGGACAGATCGACGGTTACCCCCATGGCATTGGCTGTAAATGCAGTGGGGTAATTCGTAGGCTCAGGAAGGACGGAACCGCCAAAAGTCTGACCGCTGTTGAGTTGACCGGCTGTGGCTGTCACAGGTCCGGTCCAGAGAAAATCAGCGTATTGAGTCCCGGTTCCGGTTAGCTGCAGGGATTCCCCTGCGGGTGTACTGCTTGTCTCGGAAACACCAATATCCACTGAGGTTACTCCGTTTGCCGGCCCTGCAGTAGCTGTAAATGATCCCTCATAACTCAGAAACTGTCCGCTGATCAAAACCCCCTGATAACTGAGAGCCATGCCATCAGGTGCGCCATTCTGGATGCCATTGACAGGGTATATGTAGTAATAAATTGTAAAATTATTACTTGTAGCGCCAACGGTAAACATATCCACGGTCTTGGTATCATAAACTACACCACCGCTGCCGTTATATAGATCAACCTGAAAATCGGCAAGGTTATAACTGCCGGCATTCTCAATTACGACTTCTATCATCTCGTCTACATCCGTGCTCGCATTATCATAATGAATTTCATTAATCCATGCATTTTGGGAAAATGCAGCTATTGCAAAGACTGCAAATAAATAAAACAAGGTAAATCTCTTCATGGTTATAATTTTAAAGTTAAATGCGATATGAAATTACTGCAAATTTGTATAAAATCACTGTTAAACACCGGAAAAAAACCGTTAATCTTTTGTTAAATAAAAAAGGAGCTCCAATGGAGCTCCTTGATTTATAAAAGAAACACTTATTTCACTTCCTCAAAATCCACATCCGTTACCTCATCATCGCCGGGCTGGTTTCCTTTCTTTTGAGAATCATCCTGCGGATTTTCCTGTGAAGGTCCTGTCCCCGGGCCGGATTGCTGTGTATCTTTATACATATCTGCGCTTGCAGCTTGCCATGCTGAATTCAGTGTGCTCATGGCTGAATCGATACGTGCAATATCCTGAGCCTTATGGGCTTCTTTCAGCTCATTCAGGGCCTTTTCAATTTCAGCCTTTTTGTCAGCCGGAAGCTTTTCCCCGTACTCTTTAAGCTGTTTCTCGGTCTGGAATATCAAAGCATCAGCATTGTTGAGTTTATCAACCTTTTCTTTTGCTTTGCGGTCGGATTCCGCATTCTGTTCAGCTTCCCGTTTCATGTTGTTAATCTCATCCTGGGTCAATCCTGATGAAGCTTCGATACGGATCTGCTGTGATTTGCCCGTTCCTTTATCTTTTGCTGAAACATTCAGGATACCGTTGGAATCGATATCAAAGGTTACCTCAATCTGAGGAATACCGCGTGGGGCTGGTGGGATACCATCGAGATGGAATCGTCCGATACTCTTATTATCCTTTGCCATTGGCCTTTCTCCCTGAAGAATATGGATCTCCACGGACGGCTGGTTATCAGATGCCGTTGAAAAAGTCTCCGACTTCTTGGTCGGGATGGTTGTGTTCGATTCAATGAGCCTGGTAAATACCCCACCCAACGTTTCAATACCCAGTGATAAGGGAGTAACATCAAGCAAGAGTACATCCTTAACATCGCCTGAAAGCACCCCACCCTGGATTGCTGCACCAATGGCAACTACTTCATCCGGATTAACTCCCTTGGAAGGATCTTTTCCGAAAAAGTCCTTTACGGTCTTCTGAATCACAGGGACACGGGTTGAACCACCCACAAGGATCACCTCATCAATGTCTGATGCTGTAAGACCTGCATCTTCCATAGCTTTACGGCAAGGCTCAATAGTAGCCTGAACGTATTTATCGATCAGTTGCTCAAATTTCGAGCGGGTGAGTTTCCTTACCAAATGCTTCGGAATGCCGTCGACAGGCATGATATACGGAAGATTGATCTCGGTTTCGGTTGAACTGGAGAGTTCAATCTTGGCCTTTTCGGCCGCTTCCTTCAAACGCTGCATAGCCATGGGATCTTTCCGCAGATCCAGGCCTTCATCATTTTTAAATTCATCGGCAAGCCATTGTATTACGGCATCATCGAAATCATCACCACCCAGATGGGTGTTCCCGTTGGTCGATTTGACTTCAAAAACACCATCTCCCAGTTCCAGGATCGAGATATCAAAGGTTCCACCGCCCAAATCGTAAACGGCAACCTTAATATCCTTCGACTTTTTATCAAGCCCATAGGCAAGCGCTGCGGCCGTAGGTTCGTTAATGATCCTGCGGACTTTCAAACCTGCTATCTCTCCTGCCTCCTTGGTTGCCTGGCGCTGTGAATCGCTGAAATATGCCGGAACCGTAATCACAGCCTCAGTAACGGTTTGTCCAAGGTAATCTTCCGCAGTCTTCTTCATTTTCTGAAGTACCATCGCAGATATTTCCTGCGGTGTGTATAGCCTGTCGTCAATTTTTACCCTGGGTGTATTGTTGTCGCCCTTTACAACCTGATAGGGCACTCGTTCTACTTCTCTTGTAACCTGGTCAAAAGTTTCACCCATGAACCTTTTGATGCTGTATACTGTCTTTGTTGGGTTTGTAATGGCCTGTCGTTTTGCAGGATCACCAACCTTACGTTCTCCATTTTCAGTAAAAGCAACAATAGAAGGTGTCGTCCTTCTGCCTTCACTGTTGGGGATAACAACCGGTTCACTCCCTTCCATAACAGCTACACAGGAATTGGTTGTTCCAAGGTCTATTCCTATAATTTTTCCCATTTCTTTAATTTTTTTTAGTGATCTTTTAAACTTTTCGCTCCATATACTCAAGTATTATGCCATGAAACATAATTGCCATTAGTCAGGCAGCAATACCGTAAGAATGGTTTTTCAGACAGCCTCGCTTCCATCCTTATAACTATCTGTAAAATAAAATCTTAAAAGAAGAACTCGGAGACATGCTGAATAATCTCCAGGTTATTATTTTGGAAAATCTATGACAAAAAGGCAGAATTAGCTGTTAAAATCTATTGGGGAATGAACTCAAATTTTGTACCCGGAAGTTCGGATAGATTTTTCCGGGTATCCCTGTGCAGGTATTTGTGCAATGTGTCACGGGTGCGACTGGAAAAGATACCATATCCATTTACAACATTAGTGTAATCGGGCCGGTACTCCACGACAGTTTGAATGGGTTGGTTGGCATCAATATAGGTAGCCAGGTCCGGTGCAGCAGCACTGACGGAATAAATTACCCTGTGCGGTACTCGTTTTACAACTTTGTCTTCTTCAGCCGGGTCGTTGTATATGGTTGTATTCTGGATTACTGTGTAAAAAAGATCATTGGAATAGGTCACCGTCATTTCATATCCTGGTTGCAGGTTGCGGGTGGCAGTTAACCATATTATGGAGCGGGGTCTGACGGTATTATCAGTCAAAACTTCATTAAACACAAACTCAATCTGGGCCTCGTATTTCTGGGCATTATCTTCAATATCCCATACAATCTCCTGATTAAAGCCACGTCTGTAATTTACCTCGGTGGAGAATTGGGGAGGAGTCCAGCTTGCACGAGGAGGCTTGGACATCCCAAAGCTAACAACAATACCCGTTTCGCTTGTAATCTTGTTTCCTTCAACATCAATTTCCAGCTTGTACCGGAAATCGTCATTCAGAGGAGCAAGGGAATAATAAATATACCGGTTCATCCTGCTGAAAACAATGGGATCACCCTGCTGACTATTTCCCAGAAAAGCAGTAATCCTGACATCCAGTTCCTGACTGTATTGTGTGCAATCGGGAATAAGGATATTGGCATAGGCATCGCCTCCCAGAAAGGCTTTGTTAACCCTGATAAAATTCGTATCTGCAACAGGATCAAGTAGTCCGTAAACTATGGTGATATTTTTGTAATCGGCATTAAGGTCAATGTCATCTTCACAGGAAACTGCCAAAGCCAGGGTGAGAAGCAACAGAAAATGGATAGTATACTTTTTCATGGTTTTCAGATTACTGAGCAAAAGTAATTATTTTGTTCTAACTTGGACTAAAAAAGACCAATCAGGTTTAATCCTCAAATTGTTATCGTGTTTTTTTACATTAATGTTTTACTTTTGTAACTCAATTGATAGTCATTTATTACACTCAAGATGATCCCAAAAAGCAATTATACAAAAATAACCACCCACGTACTTCAGGAATTGAAGCTCAAAGGTGAAAAGATTGCCATGCTGACCGCCTATGATTATTCCATGGCAAGACTGCTGGATGAAGCAGGGATAGATGTGATCCTGGTTGGAGACTCAGCTTCCAATGTAATGGCAGGGCACACGACCACACTCCCGATTACGCTCAACGAAATGATATACCATGCATCATCTGTCATGCGGGCAGTTACCAGGGCTTTGGTTGTGGTTGACCTCCCTTTTGGTACTTACCAGGGGAATTCCAAGGAAGCTCTTTCCTCAGCCATACGCATCATGAAGGAATCGGGCGCCAATGCAGTAAAACTGGAGGGAGGAAAGGAAATTGCCGAATCCATCGAAAGGATATTATCAGCAGGGATACCGGTCATGGGACATCTGGGACTTACTCCTCAGTCTATCCATAAATTCGGGACTTATGTCGTAAGGGCTACGGAAGACAGGGAAGCCGAAAAACTCATCGAAGATGCACACTTGCTTGAAAATACCGGGTGTTTTTCCATTATCCTGGAAAAGATCCCTGCTAAACTTGCCGGCAGAGTGGCACAGGAAACAAAAGTGCCCATCATTGGTATCGGGGCCGGCCCGGAAGTAGACGGGCAGGTTCTTGTCCTTCACGATATGCTTGGCATCACACAGAAATTCTCCCCCCGTTTCCTGAGAAGATACCATAACCTTAATGAAGAAATCAAGGGATCGGTAAGGGCATACATAAAAGACGTCAAAGAGCTCGATTTCCCGAATGAACGCGAACAATACTGATCCTTCCAAGCCAGGTATGATACCGGGAACACCTGAATTAATAACGGAACAGGATATTCTTTTTGAAGATAACCATATTATTGCCGTTAACAAAAGGCCATCCGACATTGTGCAGGGCGATAAAACCGGCGATAAACCCTTAAGCGAAAAGGTAAAAGATTATATCGCCGTTAAATACAATAAACCGGGTGATGTTTTCCTGGGAGTTGTGCACCGTCTCGACCGGCCGGTTAGCGGCGTGGTTATGTTTGCCCGCACCAGCAAGGCCCTTACCCGGCTTAACAATCTCATTCGTACACGGGATATACGTAAAACATACTGGGCCGTTGTCCAAAACCCGCCTCCTTCCCCGGAAGGTAAACTGGTTCATTACCTTATCAAGAACGAAGAGAAAAATATGTCGTTTGCCTACCCGAGGGAAGGCCCGGGAAGGCTTAAAGCCGAACTGGATTACCGCATCCTGGGGCAAAGCCAGAATTATTACCTCCTGGAGATCTTGCTCCATACAGGAAGACATCACCAGATCAGAGTGCAACTCAAAGAGATCGGCTGCCCGGTGAAAGGTGACCTGAAATACGGATTCCCGCGATCGAACAGCGACGGTTCTATTCATTTGCATGCCCGCAGTGTAGAATTTATCCATCCTGTCAGAAAAGAACCTCTGATCATCACTGCTCCCACCCCGCATGATTCTCTATGGAACTGGTTCGAAGAAAACCTGACAGGTAATTAAAATATTTATCTTTGGCAGACGCCATGAAACCATCCCTTATCCGGTCTGTCATTATCCTTCTTCTCTTTGCTTTCCCAATGATGAAAGCATATTCACAATATTTTATTTCCGGGCAGGAGCCGTTTTCAACACGGTGGTACCAGATAAGGACGGAAAACTACCGCATCGTTTTCCCTCAAAACTACCAACCCCTTGCCCTGAATACAGCCAACACCCTGGAAGCATCCTGTAACGCCGTGTACGCTTCGCTTGGCCGAAGACCCAGGAATACATGGTTGTTGATGCATAATTATATGGCAACCTCCAATGCCTTCGCGGTGCCGGCTCCCTTAAGGATGGAGTTTTACTGCACCCCTCCGCAGGATTCATATGCTCAACCCTGGATACGGCAACTGGCCCTCCACGAATACCGTCATATTGCCCAGATCACCATGATAAACCAGGGCTTTACCAAAGGCATCTCCTGGTTGTTCGGACAACAGGGAATTGCAGGGGTCATGGGTCTTTATATCCCTTTCTGGTTCCTCGAAGGGGATGCCATATGCTCCGAAACCGCATTGAGCAGCTCCGGCCGCGGCCGGGATCCCTCCTTTGAAATGATCCTCAGAACACAACTCCTGGAAAAGGGAATATTCCCTTACGATAAAGCGGTATTTGGCACTTATCGCGATCGCGTTCCCAATCAATATGAACTGGGATACTTCCTGGTGGCCATGGGACGAAAAAGCTACGGACCGGAAATCTGGCAATCAGCCCTTACCACCACGGCACGGAAACCCTGGATGATCACTCCTTTCTCGCGAGGAATAAGGAAAACAAGCGGACTGAAAAAAATGGAGTTCTACCGGCAAAGCCTTTTTACATTGCAGTCAGAATGGAAAGAACAGGCTGAGAATACTAAGCTGACACCCATTCATATCCACGGAAAGGCCCCCCGGTTTTATACCGATTACCTTCATCCGGTCAGAGATGATGAAGGGAATATCTATGCAATCCGTTCCGGGATACAGGATATTACCAGGATTATAAAGATTGATAAAGAAGGCAAAGAAACCATCATTCATACCCCGGGCCGGATATTTACCGAATCCCTTTCCTGGTCACAGGGCTTGTTATGCTGGTCGGAAAAGAAGACCGATCCCCGCTGGACCAACCGCGAATATGCCGAAATCAAAATACTGGATATAAAGTCGGGAAAAACCAGAAAACTTACAGGGCAAACAAGATATTTCGCACCCGCTCTTTCGCCCGAAGCAGGCAGGATTGCGGCTGTTGAGACAGATCCTGAAAATGGCTACTCGCTGGTAATCCTGGATGTCAACACGGCAAAAGTGCTGCAGCGGTTTAGCTGGGAATACCCTGTATTACCTATGACACCGGCATGGAGCAGGGACGGGAAAAGAATTTGCACCATACTTCTGGGTAATGAGGGAAAAACCATGATCTCAATTTCCCTGAACAACGGTCAAACCGACACGCTCCTCATAGCGGGATTCAGCGAGATAAGCAACCCGGCGGCTGCCGGAAAGGGATGGCATTTTACTGCATCTTATTCAGGAATAGCCAATATTTTCTTCCTGGATCCTGAAGAGAAAAAGATCACCATGATCACTTCGGCACCTTATGGCTGTAGTTATGTCGCTCCTGAGGGCTCTGATGAAACCCTGATCTTTTCAACCTATACGGCAGGAGGATACAGGATCGGGAGTATTCATCCCGACGAATTCCTGGATAAAAGCCTTGACATTATTGAAAACAACAATATCCGTTTGTATGAAAGTATTGTTTCACAGGAAAATTTTAATCTGGATAAAACCAACATTCCTGATTCAACCTATGAAATAAAACGTTTCAGAAGATTCCCTCATTTATTTCACATACACAGCTGGGCTCCGCTCAGTATCAGCGCAACTACAAGAGATATCCGGCCCGGCGTATCGGTACTCTCTCAAAACCTTCTGAGTACAAGCATTCTGGAAGCCGGTTATTCGTGGGATGTTAACGAACAAACCGGCAAATTCTATCTTGATTGCAGCTATCAGGGCTTTTACCCTGTGATTGACCTGCAGGCTTCCTATGGCAGGCGACACGATGAATACCCTCTGAACGGGAATAACATAACATATCATTGGCAGGAAACCGGCATAGGAGCCAGAGTTCGCATCCCGCTTGACCTGACAAGCGGAAAGTATTATAAAGGAATACAGCCATTTGTATCGTATAGCATGATATTCAGGAACATGGAAGAAAACAGCCCGGTTCAATTCCGCAAAGATGATATTTCATCCTTGGGATTCGGATTATATGCATACCATAACCTGAAAAAATCAACACGACAGATCTACCCACGCTGGGGACAAACCCTTGATCTGCGCTATTATTACACCCCTTTTGACGATATCATCAGTTCCGTTGCAGGCGGCACCCTCACACTTTATATGCCCGGTATCATGAAAAATCATGGAATCCGTGTCAGTGGTGCTTACCAGGAAACCAAAACAGGATACTATAATTACTCCGACCTTATCCTTTTTCCCAGGGGTTACTCCAACCTAAATCCTTATGAGGCCATCTGCCTGCGTTCCACCTACGCCTTGCCCCTTTTCTATCCGGATTTAAGCGCAGGGCCTATCTTCTACCTGCAAAGAGTCAAACTTGGCTTGTTTTATGACCAATCCTGGAACCGTCAACAGGGGCAGCAGGATATTTATTCCTCCACCGGGCTTGAATTGACAGGGGATATGCATATTTTCCGCTTCCTGGCACCAATAGAACTGGGACTACGCTGTTCCTATCTTATTGAAAGACAAGACGTCCGATATGACCTGCTATTTTCTGTGAATTTTAATTCATTTTATATCGGGCACTGACAGGATTAAATTTAATGAGTATCGGGAAACATTAACAAAAAGTTACAAGTTACAGGTTACAGGTTGCAAGTTGCAAGCGAAAGCGACAACTCATCACTCAGGACCCACACCCAGACTACCTGCAGCCTGAAACCATGAAACAAGTAACCTGATTTTAATCATTCCCGATACTCATTTTAAATTATTTCCTTAATTTTAGCACACAAACCAAAACATTAACCTATGCATTTTATCATTCAAGTTTTATTATCGGCAGTGGCAGTACTTTTAGCCGCTTACATTCTCCCGGGAATCCAGGTAAAAAGCTTCTTAAACGCACTTCTTGTGGCGCTCGTCCTGGCTTTACTAAATACTTTTGTAAGTCCCATCCTGGTGTTTCTCTCTATACCAATCACTTTTATAACCTTAGGGCTCTTCTTACTTGTGATCAATGCGCTGATCATCTTGCTGGCAGGTGCGATCGTTCCGGGCTTTAAAGTTAACGGTTTCTGGTGGGCATTGGTTTTCAGCATCATTCTGTCGGTTATAACCTATTTGCTTGAAAGAATTACCAATACTGCTCTTTTAAACATCTAAACGATGAGAAGCCGCGCTGTCATTCAGAAAGAGGAGATGGAGAAGATCATTGCCGGTTGCAATGTTTGTTATGTAGGAATGGTTGACGCCAACAGCGAACCTTATGTATTGCCTTTCAATTTTGGCTTCCAGGATGGGATTCTGTATCTCCATTCAGCGAAAGCGGGAAAAAAGATCGACATCCTGAAGAACAACAACCGTGTTTGCGTGGTTTTCAGCACTGATCATGTTCTTCGTTACGTTAATGAAGAGGTTGCCTGTAGCTGGGGAATGAAGTACCGGAGCGTTCTTGTCTATGGAAAGGTTGAATTTATTGAAGATTATGATGCCAAGGTTAGCGCCCTGGAGATACTCATGAAAAACTATTCCGAAAAACCGTTCGCTTTCAGCAAACCTTCCGTGGATGACGTGTTACCCTGGAAAGTTATAATCGATAAAATGGAAGGACGGGTTTACGGGTATTGATCTTTATTTCCCCCGTTATTTCCCCAAAGAGCCGAAAACCCTGCGAAGTAAATCCGTAACCCTGTCGGAAAGATTGTGTCTTATTTCAGCCTCTTCATCGGCTATTTTTACGAATAAGCCATCGAGACCCTTGTGTGTGACGTATTCCCCCAAATCAGTATTCACCGGCTGCAGTCCGGCCAGTTGCCCAATCATTGTATTGGCAATGGCATTATATTCATCTGTAAGTGTATTCCAGGTTGACTGGGCAGATACATTCCCGATAATAGGTTTATCCAGCGAAGCCTGCAATACAGGTTCATACAAACCAAACAAAGCTAAATACGTGCTCTCACGAAGATAGTGTGTTGCCGCCGTGTCATTTCCATGCAGGATATTATAAGCATCCGTGATGGTCATCCCTGTGATGGCATCCAGGAATATGGGCACGGCATCTTTAGCCGCCTCTTCTGCTGCACGGTTTATCTTCAGGATGACATCCTCAACCAGAAGATCCAGTCCCAAACCCGATAACAAAGGATTATTAATATTTTCGACAATAATATCCGCTTCCGGAGGAAGCAATATTTTTATGACAGGATCCATATAATACCCGTCAACCTTCGAAACAATCGACACTGAAGTATCGGTTGCTACCGTCAGGGCTTGCTTTAGCCCCAGAACAATCTCCTCATTGGAAAGCCCTGTATTCTGCAGTATTTCTTCGGTTTCTTCGCAGGATGACAATATTAATGCGCTGAGGAAGATAAGCAGGATTATCTTTTTCATAATCGAGACATTTTTTATAAAACAACATTCGGACGTAAATGTTATCAATGCGGTATTGAATTCAAAAAATTTCTTTTAAGTGAATCGGGAAAGAGAAACAAATGGTTGCAGGGTGCAGGGTGCAACCTGAAGCCTGTAACCTGCAACATGATCATAGTCATACCCGATACACATTATTTCTATTTACAATTTTCCCGGATAGCCATAAGAAAAACCAGCCGGTCAGCGAGCCAAACAAGGCTCCTGCGATCACATCACCGGGAAAATGCACTCCAAGGTATATCCGGCTGTATGATACCAGGGCTGCCCAGGGGAAGATGAACCATGCAAAATAACGAAACCTGTTCCTGAACCATCCGGTTAGAAACACTGCCAGTGCAAATGTGTTGGATGCATGCGATGAAATAAAGCCGTATTTACCTCCACATTTGCCATTCACCAGAAGCACCATATCCATAATCTCCGGATCGTGGCATGGCCGTAACCTTTCGAAAACATTTTTGAACAAATGAGTACAGGATTGATCACTAACGGTAATAGCAGCAATAGCGAATAAAATAATCCAAAGACCTTTCCACTTATACGTCTGGATTAAGAGCATGATCAATACCACATACAAAGGGATCCAGGTGTACTTGTTGCTCAGCCAGAACATCAGCCAATCGCCGAATCCGGTATGGCACCGGTTCAGCAGGAGGAGCAAATCCTTATCAATGCTTATGAGCCATTCAATCATCAGGGAATCATTTTATATCATCAACCATTCAATTCCTCCCATATCAGATCTTTCAGCTTCTGCAACCCTGTTTCGGTGACCGCGGAAATGAATACCCAGGGAATATCCGGTAAGTCATTCCGGATCTCCGTTTTCAATTCTTCATCCAGGAGGTCGGATTTGGTGATGGCCAGGATGATCTTTTTATCCAACAGATCGGGGTTATATTCCTTCAGTTCATTTTTCAGGATTTTGAATTCCTGGTTGATATCATTGCTGTCGGCCGGGATCATGAACAGCAACAGGGAATTTCTCTCGATATGGCGGAGGAACTGTAGTCCAAGCCCCTTTCCTTCATGGGCTCCTTCGATGATTCCCGGGATATCGGCCATCACAAACGAGCGGCCGTCGCGGTATGATACGATTCCCAGGTTGGGCCTGATGGTGGTAAAGGGGTAATCGGCGATCTCGGGGCGGGCTGCCGAAACAACAGACAGCAGCGTGGATTTGCCTGCATTGGGAAACCCTACGAGTCCGACATCAGCCAGCAGCTTAAGCTCCAGGATGATCCATTCTTCCTTTCCCGTTTCTCCGGGTTGGGCATAACGGGGCGATTGGTTGGTAGCGGTCTTGAAGTGGTCGTTGCCCAGACCGCCACGTCCTCCTTCCAGCAGGATAAGAGATTCTCCGTCTGAAGTGATTTCCCCGATAACTTCACCGGTATCTGCATTCCGTGCAAGGGTGCCAAGGGGAACCTGTATGATGGCATCAGCGCCACCAGCACCTGTCGAGGTCTGTGCCCCCCCGTTTTCACCGTTCCCGGCCCTGATATGCCTTGTGTATTTCAGGTGCAACAATGTCCATAGCTGGGCATTGCCCTGCATGATCACATGACCGCCGCGACCGCCATCACCACCGTCAGGACCACCTTTGGGGACAAACTTCTCCCTGCGGAAATGCGCCGACCCTGCCCCTCCCCTGCCGGAACGGCAGTTGATCTTTACATAATCTACGAAATTAGGGTTTCCTGCCATTTTATTTTACCTTGTAAATATCCCTGTAATGCCTTCCATGTCCGTCGTAATCCAACCCAAAACCTACAATGAAATCGTTTGGGATCTCCATCCCCAAATAATCGATTTTATAATTTTCTTTAAAGGCATCCGGCTTGAACAAAAGAGCCGCGATTAACACCTCCGTTGCTCCCATTTCCCTGAACTTCTTTAAAGCATATGCCATGGTGTATCCACTGTCGATAATATCCTCCAGGATGACCACCGTCCTGCCCTGCAGATCATTGTCGAGACCGATCAATTCCCTCACAACTCCCGTGGTTTGCGTTCCTCTGTATGATGCAAGCTTAACAAACGATATTTCGCTGTCGAATTCCAACCGGCGGTAAATATCGGCCGCAAAAACAAAGGCACCGTTCAAAACCACAACAAACAAAGGGTTTTTCTCGGCAAGGTCGCGATTGAGCCGAACAGCCATACTGTCAATCACTTCCTGAATACGAGCATAAGGGATGAAAATCCCAAACTTTTTGTCTTTTACCTGGATTGTTTCCATGCAGATTTTATAAATTTACAATATTATTGCAAATGTAGCAGATTGAGTCAGGAATTATCCGTTCTGATCCGGTTTATTGTTTAATTAACCAACCACAATAATATGAAAGCATTAGTAAGTATTATCATGGGCAGCACTTCCGATATGCCTGTTATGGAGAAAGCAGCCAAAATCATGGATGAATTTGAGATCCCGTTTGAAATAAATGCACTTTCTGCACACCGTACTCCGGATAAGGTAGAAAAGTTTGCAAAAGAAGCACATACCCGTGGAATCAAAGTCATCATTGCAGGTGCAGGAATGGCAGCCCATCTTCCGGGAGTGATTGCAGCCATGACACCCTTGCCGGTGATTGGTGTACCCATTAAAGCCTCCATGGAAGGACTGGATTCACTCCTTTCCATAGTGCAGATGCCTCCGGGCATCCCGGTTGCCACCGTTGGCATTAACGGGGCCCAGAATGCCGGACTTCTTGCTATTCAGATCATGGCGGCATCGGACCCTGAACTGATGGGCAAATTCCTGGGATACAAGGAAGCTCTAAAGGATAAAATCGTTAAAGCCAATGAGGAACTGAAAGATATTTCCTTTAAATTTAAGGTGTGATATTCTTTTCCACCAAATCTACTCTTGTTTAATAAAACTATGGCTATGGAATCAAACGGCAACAGACCATTAACTCCCATAGATGATCGGGAATTGCATGCATACGAGGCCATCCTGAAAAACTCGCTGATCGGCATCCTGTATCTCGTCAACGACCGTGAAATCCTTCATATCAACGACCGTTTGGCTTCCATCCTGGGGTATACATCAAAAGAACTTGCCGGAAAATCTGTCGCCACAATCCACCTTGATGAAGAACACTTTATAGGATTTGGCGAAAAACACTATTTCAACCTTCAGGTAAAGGACATTGTTACTGAATGGCCTTTCCGGCATAAGAACGGACAAACCGTCTGGTGCCGGCTAACAGGAAAAGCCATTGATCCAACCAACGCGAACAAGGGGGTAATATGGCTGATGGAAGACATCTCCAATGAAAGGGATTACAAAGCACAACTAGCTGAAAGCGAGGAAAAATACAAAGCTTTCTTTGAAATGTCACCGGAAGGTTCTGTGATCCTGAATAAAAAAGGAGTAGTCACACATTGCAATCCGGCATTTTTCGAAATCTATAACACAGAACCCGACAGGATAATCGGTAAACATTTTACACAGCTTTCCCTGTTTTCGAAAAAAGATCTGCCCAAATACATAAAAATATTTGCATCGCTCATACTGGGCAAATCTGATGTGCAATATAACTTTGATTGGTTAGACCATGAAGGCAAACAGCGCAAAGGAGAGGCTCATGTCGGTATTATCCGTGAAAAAGGGGCAATCACCGGCATTCATGCCATTGCCAGGGATATAACTGCCAAACATGAAATACAGGAAAAGCTCAGGGAAAGTGAAAAAAAATACCGGGAGCTTGCCGAATTGTTACCTGAGGTTGTTTTTGAAACCAACAGGAAAGGACAAATCACTTATGTTAACAAGGCAACACTAACCAAATTCGGATATTCTGAAGCAGATGTTATCGGACAAAAAGTGAATTTTCGTGATATCATCCATCCCGAAGATCTGCCGGTTCTCATGGAAAGGCTTGATTTGATCATGCAGGGGAAAAATATCAGTGGAAATGAATACCGTGCCAGAACCAAAGATGGTAAAGAAATAATGCTGCAAATCTTCAATACCCCAATTATTAATCATTCCATGATCACAGGACTCAGGGGTATTGCTGTAGATATAACGGCTCGAAAAGTCCAGGAAGAGATACTCAAAGCCAGGGAGCAAACCTTATCGGGAATATACCGCGCCGTGCCAAATGGCATCGGGATGATCATCGACCGGACTTTTATTGAAGTAAACGATGCATTTTGCAAAATGAGCGGATATTCACGGGAGGAGCTTATTGGCAGGAATGCCAGAATGATTTACCCTTCCAATGCAGAGTATGATGAAGTGGGGCGTGAAAAATACCGGAAAATTAGGGAAAGTGGTACAGGAAGCATTGAAACCCAAATTCAAACCAAAGACGGAAGGATCCTGGATATTTTCATGAGCTCAACACCCATTGATGCAACCGACTGGGGCAAAGGTGTGGTGTTTACTGCAACCGATATCACATATTTGAAAAATACGGAAAAGGAACTGATTCGGGCCAAGGAGAAAGCAGAGGAAAGCGACCGCCTGAAATCGGCTTTCCTGGCCAATGTCAGCCATGAGATCCGTACACCTATGAACGGGATCATAGGTTTTTCGGGCTTGTTGAACGAACCTGATACCAGTGATAAAAAAAGGGCAGAGTTCTCAAAAATCATCAACGATAGTTGTATGCAATTGCTTGGGATAGTCGACGATATCCTGGATATTTCGAAAATTGAAACCGGCCAGATGAAACTTATTGACGAACCGGTGAATCTGAATGACCTCATGCAGGAACTTCATGATTTCTTTTCCCACCAGGCCAATATGCAAGGGATTTCATTCTATATGAAGACGGGCTTGCCAATTGATAAATCGCAGATCCGTAGCGATCATAAAAGGTTGAATCAGATACTGAATAACTTGCTTAACAATGCATTCAAATATACTGACCATGGTTACATCCGGTTTGGGTATGATGTAAAAAATAACGAAGTTGAGTTTTATGTGGAGGATTCGGGCTGCGGAATCGATGAGAAAGACCTTCCCTATGTGTTCGACCGCTTTTATCAGGTTGATGATCCTTCCGTAGTGAAGCAAAGAGGAACCGGGCTGGGATTATCCATATCAAAAGGGCTTGCGGAATTCCTTGGGGGGCGCATTTGGGTGGAATCGAAACCCGGAAAAGGTTCGGTTTTCCGTTTTACTATTCCTTATTTTCCAACCGCTGACAAATTGCAAACACGAAAAGAAAATTCCGGTTTTTTACCGGAGATTGCCGGCGCTCCCGCTAACATTAAGATCCTGATTGCTGAAGACGACGACACCAATTATCAGTATCTCTATGAGTTACTCTTCAGGAAATCGCTCACCATTTACCGTGCCTGTGACGGCCAGGAATGCATTGACTTTATCAATTCCGGCAAGCACATTGACATGATTTTCATGGATATAAAAATGCCCCGTCTTGATGGATACGAGGCTACCCGGATCATACGAAGGAGCAAACCCGATTTGACCATCATTGCTCTCACCGCCTATGCGATGGAAGAAGACCGGGTCAAAGCGCTGGATGCTGGCTGTAACGATTATATCTCCAAACCGGTTTTACCTTCAGGACTGTACAGGATGCTTGAAAAATATTTTCCAGAATTGAAATCATGATATTTTTCGGATGAGCATCATCCCATCCCTCATGGGAAGCAACACATTATCGACTCTTCGATCATCCCTGACCCTGCAATTAAAATCCAGGATTGCCCGTGTAGAAGTATCGGGTTTCTCATCCAGTACCTTTCCACCCCAAAGCACATTATCTGCAAGGATAAATCCTCCTGGACGGACCTTATCGAAAACCATTTCATAATAGGAAATGTATTGCTCTTTGGCGCCATCTATGAACACAAGGTCGAAAACCTCGTTAAAAGCAGGAATGATCTGCAAAGCATCCCCGAAATGTACCTTCACCCTATGATCCAGTCCGGCTTTCGTAAGGTAGGTCTGGATCATTCCCTTTATTTCTATATTACTCTCGATGGTATGCAGGATGCCTCCTTCCCGAAGGCCGGCTGCCAGGCAAATCGTCCCATAAGCAGTATAGGTGCCGATTTCGAGTATGGTTGCAGGACGGATCATATGGCTGATCATCTCCAGGAACTTTCCCTGGATATGCCCCGAAAGCATATTGGGAGCAACAACATGCAAATGGGTGTCGCGATCGAGCAAACGAAGCAGATCACTTTCAGGACTGCTTACAGATTCGGCGTATTCCAGCAAACGTCTGTCGCTAATCATTCCGAAGAAATATAGGTCAGATAACTCAAATTCTTTTCATCAAAAACAATATTGGCAACTTCCAGGATGTCTTTCGCAGTGATCTTTTCAATTTTTCTGTTGAAGCTGCCCAATGTATCTACCCGGTTGTCCATAAGCAAGCTTTTCCCCAGCGATAGCATCTTGCTCTGATTGGCCTCAAAATGAATGGCAATCTGCCCTGTGAGTTGCATCTTGGCCCGCGAAAGCTGCAATATCCCCAGGGGCTGATCCCTCAATTTCTTCAATTCCTTTATTACCAAACCAAGTGTTTTATCAGCGGAACCATTGGTAGTTCCCATATAAACGCACCACAACCCGGTATCGGAATAACTCTGGTACATTGATTCGATGTTGTAGGTATATCCATGCTTCTCTCTTACCAGAAGGCTAAGCCTGCTGTTTAGTCCGGGGCCTCCCAGGATATTGTTCAACAACATAAGGGTAGTTTTTCGGGGGTCTGAACGGGAGAACGAAGGAGCCCCGAGCATGCAATGCGTCTGGTGCGTATTCCTGCTCCTGGTTTCCGATAATGGCCCCTGTGGTGTGAAAGTAAGCCTTTCCCGAGTTGCAATTCTTTCAGGAATACCGGTAAAGTATTGTTCAACCATCGTGAAAAACCGACCGGGAGACATTTTCCCCACCGAGCATAAAACCATCCGGTTACTGAGGTAATTTTCGGATATAAAGCGAATAACATCATCACGGGAAAACAACCGTATCCTTTCGGGTTCACCAAGTATATTCCGGCTAAGCGGATGTCCCCGGAAGATCATCTCTTCAAATTCATCGTATATTAACTCATAGGGATTGTCACGATACGAATTGATTTCGTCGATGATAACTTCTTTTTCCTTTTCGAGTTCCTTTTCAGGAAAAACCGAATGAAAAGCTATATCTGCAATGAGCTCTACCGCCCTGGGGTAATGCTGACTCAGGAAAGTGGAATATAAAGCAGTGATCTCCTTGGTTGTGAATGCGTTCAACTCCCCCCCCACAGTTTCGATACGGTTCAGGATATGAAAACCTTTGCGCTTTTTTGTGCCCTTGAAAATCACATGCTCGATGAAATGAGCCAGACCGTTTTCTTCATCGGTTTCATCCCGCGAACCGGTATTGATGAATAACCCGAAATGTGAAACCGGTGAATCGGCATAACGGTGGACCAGCCTTAAACCATTAGGCAGGGTCCATTGAAAAATCTCCGGGTTTGTTTTATCCTGAGCCTGCATAAACCATCCTTTCGGGGAGAAACCCCTGTAAAACCTTTATTAAAAACCCGACAAAAGTATTCAATTCCTGCTTATTGCAATAACTTTCCAGGATATTCGGGGTCGAGATAAATCCAGAATAGAGGCATGGAATACTCAACCCCGTTGTATTCCACCATTTTTACAGGAGCGATCCCGATAACCCTTTTCTCAATATTCAGCGTACCTTCCTGCATTTTCCACTCTTCGAGGAAACGGATACGGGTGATGTCTTTCAGTTCCAGTGATGTAACTACTATGGTGTCAAATTCCTCATACGGGGGTATGTCTCTTCGTAACCTCTTCACAAGTGTATCGATACCGATTTGTTGAACATTAGTGGTAGTCAATGGTTTATGGAAATAATCCCATGCCTGGACATCTCCGCTTTTTGCTTTTGAAAGCAATTCCTTCAGGAAGGTTTCACGCTGCGGGCCGGGGAGATTCTGTACCCACCAGTCGGCTTCCGGATCGGGGTTGCTTACCGGTACATCATATTGAATACGCTCGGTAACGATCCATTTTCCTTCATCCGCCTGATGACAGGATACAAGGAGGAACAAAACTATCAGGATAAATCCTGCAAAACTATTTCGGAACATAATAAAAAGGTATTAATGAATATTTTATTCTACAGGTTGTTTTCATCCCTTTCTCCCATTTTAAAGACCACGCCCATATTTTTCTTCCCGTCGATCTCCACGAGAAGAGGTTCCGGAAAGCGTATATGCCGTATGAATTCGTCTTCAAAATGCGCCTCAAGCGAATTAAGATAGTCAATATCCAGATGCCCATCCTGAATATAGGGATTGATGGTGAAATAGCCGACCCTAAAGGAGGTAAGATTCTGAAAGAAATGTGTTCCCTGGCTCGGGTCTATCCTGTAATCACTTAAGCCTGATTCTACAATCAACCGGGCAGATGCAATCTGAGGCCATTTCACCGGTATGCCCAGCCAGGGATCGGTTGAACCCCATCTTCCTGGCCCGACCAGGATATAGAAACGGCCTTCCATCGTAAGCTTGTCATTGAGAATTCCGATTCTTCCTGCAATTTCCTGGCTTTTCGATGCATCAAAAGTTTCGGGTTTGACATATACAAAATCCCTGACTTCTTTCATTATTCCATTACCCAAAGCAGCATTGCATAAGATAATTGCCTTTTCCGGAGGGATTTCTTTCAGTTGAAGATCCACGGTTTCATCATTCTCCACAATAGGACGGATCTGCAAAAGATGGAAAATCTTTATCTCGTTTTTTGGTTTGTTCAGTTCAACAGCAAACTCAATTTCGATGGGTTTGCCCATCTCCCGTTGCCCGATATCGAGAACGCTCTGCAATATCTCGGCAAGAGGGAAGACATTATGCTTCAATATATTGGAGAATGTTACCAACTTTTTGCCATCGTGCTGAAAACCGTCACGCAGAATATTGTTTTGAAAATCATACGTAGAGGCCACTAACTTCAATGGCCCGTCTTTTTCAGCTTCGGAAATACGCAGCCGGCTCAGATTGACACTATCATCAATGGAAGGATGAAAACTTTCCGCGTTGAGGTTCAGCGCGTAAAAGTATTTCTGGGTTTCTTTCAAAGCCATCTCCGGTGTATAGGTCTGAAGGATCTTCCGGGGATACCGCGGTGAGAACCGCAGTGTCAGTCCACCGTCCACAATATATTTCCCCAGTCCCAAAGCAACATTTACGATCCCGTCTTCAGGCTTCTCAGGCGGAATAGGATAAAAGTTAATCGACCTGCCCACACCGGAAACCGTAGGATAAAAACGGTTTTCATATTTCCTGCCACATACTTCCTGGAGGACTATACCCATTTTTTCCTCGTCGATAACGTTGGAAGTAGCTGCCATATAGGCTTTGCTGTCTTTAAAATAAACCGATGCATAAACGCTTTTAATGGCATCGCTGAGTATTTCCAGCATTTTGCGTTCATCCGACAAAACATTGGGGATCATATAGGTGGAATAAATTCCTGCAAAAGGCTGGTAGTAGGAATCTTCGAGCAGGCTCGACGACCTGACCGCGATGGGATTTTTTACCACGGAAATAAATGTGTAGAGATCCTCGTGAATGCGAAAAGGAAGGCGGGATGCTATAAATTTTTCAAGGATCTCGCTATCGGGCCTGTTGGAGAGAGCAATTTCATATAAATTGTTTTCCTCCATGAATTCATCAAATACTTCGGTGCTGATAACCACAGTTCGCGGAATGGCGACTGTGACACCATCCCAGCGGTCATACAAGCGGTTCCTTTTAATCATGGAATCGAGGAAGGCCAGACCACGGGCCTTTCCTCCGATAGAACCCGATCCGATACGTGTAAACGTAAGGTATTCGTCGAATTTATCGCGATAAAACTGTGCAATGACCCCTCTTGCTTTGTTCAGCCGGAAACTACCGATGGCATCGAAAAGATATCGCTTTACCTCATCAAGATCGTTAAAATCATCCAGGGTAATGGCTTTAAACATCTCAGCAAGCGGGAAAAGCGCCCTGGCCCTCAACCATTTGGAAAAATGATTCCTGGAAAGATGATAAACCAGAGATTCATCAGGGACCTGGAATACTTTTTCCTGCAATGATCTCAGATCACGGGCCCTGTCAACTTCCTGCATGGTATCCGGATCCAGGAAGACAAATTCGCCGAAAGCAAAATACTCGGAAACAAAGTTCCGAAGCTCTATGGATAATGATTTAGAATTCTTATTAATGAACCCGACCTTCAGCTCCCGGGCAAGACCTTCGTATTGGGTATCCGACGATTGCATGAGAATGGGCATCAGCTTATCGTCTTTTTTGACTTTCCTTACAAATCGCAAACCGGCCTCTGGATCCTCTACGCCATTTCTCGGATATTTTATATCGGTGATGATCCCCAGGAGGTTATTCTTATACTTTTCGTATAACAATACGGCCTGATCGTAATTATTGGCCAGCAGGATCTTGGGCCTTCCCCGCATCCTGAGCATTTGCTGGTGTTCATTTAACCCTTCCGTCATGAACGATTGCGATTGCTTAAAAATGATCTTGTAAATATGCGGAAGATAGCTTGAATAAAAACGCACAGAGTCTTCAACCAAAAGGATAGCCTGAACCCCAACCTCATTGATATCATAGTCCGCATTCATCTTGTCTTCGATCAGCTTAATGATGGCTAAAAGCAGGTCAGCATTTCCCAGCCAGCTGAAGATATGGTCAATTACACTAAGATCCTCCTGATTCAGCTTGAGTGTGATCTTCCTGGAAAAGGGAGTCAATACTACTACCGGTATCTTTGGATATTGCTCCTTTAAAGTACGGACTATATCAAAAGCATCCGTTTCTTCAGCACTAAGCATGGTAATGATCAGATCAACCTTATCCTCTTTAAGCACTTCAAAAGCCTTCTCTTCCGAGGTCACCTGAATAAATTGAGGGGGATAACGAAGGTTCAATGATACATATTCATTAAAGATCAACTCATCAATGCGGCCATCTTCTTCCAGGATGAATGCATCATAAGCACTCGAGATCAATAGCACATGGTAGATCCTCTTTCTCATAAGGTTATCGAAAGAGGTATCATGAAAAAAATACTTTGGAGATTTCAGAGGTCCAGGAATATTCATCATAAAACTGTGATCCGGTTTATACAAATTTATGAATTAATAAACAATTGTATCCGGCTAAAATATAAAAAGAAGCCATTCACTTTCTGTTTACCGCAGTGAAACAACTACACTAAAATCGCCTGTTCATCTATAGAAAACATCGAAAATTTAACTTCTGATTAAAATCGCGTGGATAAATTACAATAACCATAATTGGACAATTGTCAGTGTTCAATGGACAATGAGATATTGTCAATTGTCGACTGTCAATTACTAATGTGTCTATGCCTAAAAAACGTTGACCGTTTTTTGAGGTTTACTGATCAAATTTAATTTTTTATTTTGATAATAAGATGTTGAAAGCGGGCAATAACTCGAAGAGTTATT
>JAHJRE010000089.1 GCA_018831055.1 Bacteroidota bacterium | reverse complement strand
GGTCTGATCAAAATCAAAGACCCGGAAGGACAAGACGTAACCTATCCTTTCTCCCATGAATATATCGTAGCTCCTCCTTCTTTAACCGTAGCAGCTACGAAAATGAATGTATTCTATATCGGAGTTGATAACCCGGTGTCAATCTCTGTCCCCGGTATTGCAAAAGAACGAATCAGACCCTCTATCTCTGTCGGCAGCATCAGTCCTGACCCCGCAAGCCGAGGAGACTGGATCGTAAAAGTCCCCTCTGGTGCCAGAAAGGCTGTCGTTTCAGCCACCGCTGAATACCAGGGACAAGTGATGAACATGGGATCCTCTGAATTCCGCGTTAAAAAAGTACCGGATCCGGTCGCTGAAATAGCCGGTATGATTCAGGGTGCTATTGAAAAAAATACCCTGCTCGCCGCCGGAGCTATTATTCCGGAAATGAAAGACTTTGAATTCGATCTGTATTTCAAGGTAACCTCTTTCAAAATGATTACCATCATCGGAGGCGACCTTGTACAGAAAAATGCAAGGGGAAATCAGTTTACTTCTGAAATTACAAGCATCATCCAAAGTGCCAGGAGAGGTCAGAGAATTCTCTTTGAAAATATCCAGGCTGAAGGACCTGACGGCATCAGAAGCCTGAACCCCATTAACCTTGAAATAAAATAACCATCAGGAGGTTGCTATTATGAAACGAATAAGCATCATTCTAATCTTGCTCTTTGTCCTCATCGGGGCACAAAAACCTTCCACGGCCCAGGTTTATAACAATGAACCTCCCGTCGATGGTCTGTTTGCCGATGGCGGCGGTTTTACCAATACCAAACCCGTTGCTTATCCCCCCTTGAGAAAAGCAGATGTGATGTGGGAGAAACGGATTTGGAGGGTTATTGATATGCGTCAGAAAATCAACCAACCCTTCTATTATCCCATCGAACCCCATAATCATTGGAGAAACCTGATCACCGTAATCATGGATGCCCTCAAAGAAGGGACTATCACGGCATACGATATCTCCACAACGGATGAATTTCTGGTTCCCCTAACATACCAGGAAGTTATCAACCGTCAGGTAGATACTATGCATAAAACCTTTAAAAGGCCATATCCTCCTTACGATGAGTTCGACTCCGTCATCTTTACCCAGTTTGATCCCTCCAAAATTTTGCGATTCAGGATCAAAGAAGACTGGTATTTCGATAAACAACGCTCTCAGTTAATGGTGCGTATTATTGGCCTCTGCCCGGTTATGATGAAGGAAATCAATGGCGAAGAATTCCCTGAACCACTGTTCTGGGTATATTTCCCCGAAGCCAGACCCGTATTCGCTAAATCACTGGTTTATAACCGGCACAATGATGCCATGCGACTTAGCTATGACGATGTGTTCTGGAAAAGAATGTTCGGCAGCCTTATCTACAAAGAATCCAATGTGTACGACCGAAGGATCTCCGAATATGCATCCGGACTCGAAGCTCTTTATGAAGCTGAAAGAGTTAAAAACGACCTGATGCGTTTCGAACATGAACTATGGGAATTCTAATATCTTTATATTATATGGAAAACTCCTCCCCCATCAGGGAGGAGTTTTTTATTTGATAAATTTTAAGTAATTTGGTTTTCGCAAAACTTTTATGGTTTAGAACTTCCCAGAATGATTCCTCATATACTGGATACGCCTATAGAATACCTGAAAGGTGTTGGCCCGGCAAGAGGTCAACTCCTCCGCAAAGAACTTAATATCTATACTTTTCGCGACCTTCTGCTTTATTACCCCTTCCGCTATGTCGATAAAAGCAAATTCTTTAAGGTCAATGAGATAAACTCAGACCTTAGCTTTATCCAACTGAAGGGAAAAATTTCCCAGATGCAGGTTGTTGGCGGACAACGTGCCAAACGACTCACTGCTTTATTTACAGATGATACCGGATCAATCGAACTCGTTTGGTTCAAAGGAATTCGTTGGTTTAAAGATAAATTCAATCCCGAAACGGAATATGTCGTGTTTGGAAAACCCGCAATCTATAATAACCGATATAATATCCCACATCCCGATATAGACCCTGCAACATCCGATAAAGACCCCATCGGTAATACCCTGGAAGGATATTACAGCACTACCGAAATTCTGAAATCAAAAGGACTCTCCAGTAAAAGTATTAGTAAACTTCTTAGAACCCTCCTTATTAAAGTTAAAGGACAAATTCCGGAAAACCTGAACGAACACATCCTTAAACATCTTTCTCTCCCCGATAGAGAATCGGCATTATTTAGCATACACTTTCCTGAAAATCAACAGATTCTTTCCAAAGCCGAAGCCAGACTTAAGTTTGAAGAATTATTTTTCATACAACTACGCCTCCTTGTTTATAAGGTCAACAGAAAAAAACAATCCAAAGGATTTGTCTTTGCACAAGTGGGGCAATTATTGAACCGCTTTTATTCTGAGAAACTTCCGTTTGAATTGACATCCGCCCAGAAAAAAGTGATTAAGGAAATCCGTGCTGATCTTGGCTCCGGGATTCAGATGAATCGGTTGCTACAAGGTGATGTGGGAAGTGGAAAAACTATCGTTGCCCTTATGTCGGCTCTGATTGCCATGGATAATGGATTCCAGGTCTGTCTCATGGCTCCTACAGAAATACTCGCCAATCAGCATTTCATATCTATCTCCAGAATGTTGGAAGATATAGACGTACAAATCAATCTTTTAACAGGCTCCGTTAAAACTTCCCGCCGTTTAACCATTCATGAACAACTTGAAAACGGCATGTTAAACCTCCTGATCGGAACCCATGCTTTGATCGAAGAAAAGGTTCAATTTAAGAATCTTGGGCTGGTTATTATTGATGAACAACACCGGTTCGGAGTTGAACAAAGGGCCAGGCTTTGGACGAAAAGCGATATAGCTCCCCATATCCTTGTAATGACCGCAACCCCCATCCCCAGAACCCTCGCTATGACTCTTTACGGAGATCTGGATATCAGCGTGATAGATGAGTTACCACCCGGAAGAAAGCCTGTTAAGACATTTCATTATTATGATTCAGCCCGATTGAAACTTTTTGGCTTCATGAGGGAACAAATCCGCCAGGGCCGTCAAATATATATCGTTTACCCTCTGATCAAGGAATCCGAAAAACTCGACCTGAAAGATCTTATGGATGGCTATGAAAGCATTCAACGATCATTCCCACTACCGGAATACGCCATCAGTATCGTTCATGGCAAAATGAAATCCGCGGATAAGGAATATGAAATGCAACGTTTTATCAGGCAAGAAACTCAAATCATGGTGGCTACAACCGTTATTGAAGTCGGTGTGGATATCCCCAATGCCAGCGTAATGATCATAGAGAGTGCCGAACGCTTCGGACTATCCCAACTGCATCAGCTCAGAGGCAGGGTTGGCCGGGGTGCGGATCAGTCATATTGTATTCTGATGACTCATGAGAACTTATCCCATGAAGCCCGGAAAAGGATTCAAACCATGGTTAGAACCAATGATGGATTTGAAATTGCTGAAGCTGACCTCCGGCTCCGCGGCCCCGGTGACCTGCAAGGTACCCGCCAAAGTGGGATGCTGGATCTGAAAATCGCTAATATCGTCAAAGACGAAAAAATCCTGAAATACGCGCGATCTACTGCTATAGATATCCTGGATAAAGATCCGGACCTTTCCGGTAAAGAAAATAAACCTGTCGCAGAATACCTCTCCCTGCTTAACAAAAGCGCTCCAATGTGGGAAAGGATAAGCTAAAAACAGATTAAAATGTTTACTTTTGCCATTTAATTTTCAAACCTGATGAAGATATCCTATAACTGGCTGAAAGATTATATTGCCATCGATAACATCAGCCCCCAGGAAATTTCCGAATTCCTTACCAGCGGAGGCCTTGAAGTTGAAAGCCTGGAAAAGTTCGAGTCAATTAAAGGTGGTCTGAAAGGAATTGTAATCGGAGAAGTTGTCCACTGTGAAAAACATCCGGATGCCGATAAACTTAGCATAACCAAGGTCAACACAGGTTCAGAATCATTGATCCCCATCGTTTGCGGAGCGCCTAATGTGGCTGCAGGACAGAAAGTTCTGGTGGCTCTGCCAGGGACTACCCTCTATATGGGTGAAAAAAGCTTTGTTATTAATAAAACCAAAATACGGGGAGAAATATCCGAAGGGATGATATGCGCTGAGGATGAAATCGGTCTTGGAACCTCACACGAAGGAATTATGGTCCTCAATGAGGATGCGTTACCAGGAACAGATGCCGCCAGTTATTTCGATATCAGGGAAGACTGGGTTTTTGAAATCGGTCTGACTCCCAATCGAACCGATGCAACTTCCCACCTTGGCGTTGCCCGCGACCTGCGAGCCATAATGAACCAGCAGGCTGGTTACAACTTAGAACTAAATTTACCTGCTGTTGAGGCATTTAATCCAGGAAATCCAACCGGAGCCATCGCCTTGCAAGTGAAAGACCCTCAGGCCTGCCCACGATATTCCGGACTCACTCTCGACGGTATTAAGGTTGGTGAATCACCGGATTGGATGAAAAATTATCTGCTTGCTGCCGGGATCAGATCCATCAACAACATCGTTGATATCACAAATTTCGTTATGCTGGAAACCGGTCAACCCCTCCATGCATTCGATGCCGATAAAATCAAAGGCGATACCGTAGTGGTACGCCTGGCTAAACCCGCTGAAAAATTTGTCACACTCGACGGAATCGAACGCTCTCTGGACCCCGACGATCTCATGATCTGCGACATATCCGATGGAATGTGTATAGCAGGTGTATTCGGTGGCGAACACTCCGGCGTCACCAGCAAAACCAAACGAATCTTTCTGGAAAGTGCTTCGTTCAACCCTGCTTTTATCAGAAAAACATCCAAAAGACACAGTTTGCAGACAGACGCCTCCTTTCGTTTCGAAAGAGGTTCTGATCCGAACATCACCGTTTATGCCCTTAAAAGAGCTGCTTTACTAATTCAGGAACTGACTGGCGGGAAAATTATATCCGATGTGGTTGATTTTTACCCTGAACCTCTTCCCCATTGGAATGTGTTAGTAAATATTGACAGGGTCAGGATGCTGATAGGCAAAAATATACCCGAACAAACCCTTGTCAATATACTTCAACTCCTTGATATTAAAATTCTTGAGGAAAATAACCAAATCCTTCAGCTCGCTGTTCCTACATATCGCTTTGATGTAAGGTCAGAAGTGGATATTATTGAAGAAATCCTGAGAATTTATGGCTATAATAATATCGAAATCGGGGAAAAACTAAATGCTTCAATATCATTTACCAAAAAGCCTGACCCCGAAAAAATACAGAATACTATTTCTGACATGCTAAGCAGCGAAGGTTTTGCTGAAATCATGACCAATTCCCTCACTAAGTCATCATATACTGAAAAAATACCCGGCTTTAACCAGGATGAAAATGTAGTGCTGGCAAATCCTCTGAGCGCCGACCTGAACGTCATGAGACAATCACTGCTCTTTGGGGGAATGGAAAGTATTGCCTACAACCTTAACCGTCAGTCGTTTAATCTGAAATTGTACGAATTCGGATTAGTTTACCATCGTGAAACAAAAAACCATGATGCACAGGATCCACTGATGAAATATCAGGAAGCAAAATCCCTTTCTATATTTCTTACCGGAAACAAATCGGAGGAAAACTGGGATCTTACCCCTCAGCAGGTGGACTTCTTCTATTTGAAATCATATGTAAACCAGGTTTTTTTACGGGTTGGCCTTAATCCGGTTGCTTTTGAGATAAGTGAATCCCCTTTGCCTCTGTTTGCGGGTTCCATGCGGTTCACCTATCGTGGCAAAACACTTGCTGACTTCGGAAAACTGGATAATGTCATAGTAAAGTTTTTTGATATTCGCCAGGATATTTTCTATGCCGATATAAACTGGGATAACCTTTTAAAATTCATCCCGGTTAATGATATACGTTTACAGGAAATCCCGAAATACCCGGAAGTAAGACGAGATCTTGCCCTACTTGTTGACAAAACAGTTGATTTTAAAACTGTAGAAAACATTATCCTGAACAGTGACAAAAATATTATTAAATCCGTTGGGCTTTTTGATGTTTTTGAGGGTGAAAAGATCGGCCATAATAAAAAATCCTATGCCGTTAGTATTATAATCCAGGATAAAAAAGCAACCCTGACAGATAAACAGGTTGATAAATTGATCCGTAATATTGTAGATAACCTCAGCAAACAGACCGGTGCTCAGATCCGGTGATTTATTATTCAAATATTTTAAAACATTAACTATGAACAAAACCACTTATTCGGTTAGCCCGGGAGGAGAAAAATTTGAAATCCCCAGCAAGGAAGATTACCAAAGTGAGTATAACCGCATTGAGACCCTGGTAAAAAAAGCACGAGGCGAAGGAAAGGAAATAGTAGTTGTAATGGGGGTCGGTTTCGTGGGTGCTGTTATGGCCGCCATTATCGCAGATACCAAAGATGAATCCGGCCGTTATTCAAAGTTCGTCATAGGATGTCAAAGACCCAGTGTTAGAAGTTACTGGAAGATACCCATGTTGAACCGTGGAGTTTCACCGGTAAAAGCTGAAGACCCGGAAGTGGATGAGTTGATCAACCGTTGTGTTCTGGAAGAAAAAACTTTAATTGCTACCTATAACAGCGATTGCCTTGAATTTGCTGATGTAGTGGTTGTAGATGTACAATGCGACTATTCGAAAAACAGCCTGGGCAACATGAAAAACGGAGAAGCTGATATGGCAGCCCTGGAGGCTACGATGAAAACCATCGGACAGAATATACCTCCTTCAGCCCTTGTTCTCATTGAAACTACTGTAGCTCCGGGTACGACGGAGTTCGTTGCCTGGCCAATCCTGAAAAAAGAGTTTAATCGCAGGGGGTTGAAAGAAATCCCATTGCTATCACATAGTTTTGAAAGGGTTATGCCCGGCAAAGAATATGTGGCAAGCATTCGCGACTTCTGGAGAGTTTGCTCCGGATGTAATCAGGAAGCACGGGGCAGGGTGGAAAAATTCCTGCATGAAGTTTTAAATACAAAGGATTTCCCTTTAACAGTGATGGACAGACCCATAGAGTCTGAGACTACTAAAATCGTAGAAAATTCATACCGTGCAACCATCCTCGCATACCTGAATGAATGGAGCCTGTTCGCGGAACGGAATGGAGTGGACCTTATCAAAGTTATCAAAGCCATTAAAATGCGCCCTACTCATTCGAATATGATTTTCCCGGGACCTGGCATCGGTGGTTATTGCCTCCCTAAAGATGGCGGACTGGGCTTTTGGGCTTATAAACATATCCTGGGATTCGAAGACGGGGAAGATGTTTTTCGTATCACACCCACAGCCATTGATATCAACGATACCCGTGCTTTGCATGTAGCCGAACTTACCCGTGATGCTCTCAGAAATATGGCCGGGTACATTGCAGGATCCAAAGTCCTGATTTGTGGAGCCAGCTATAGACAAGATGTTGGTGATACCCGCTACAGCGGCAGCGAAATGGTAGCCAGAAAACTTACCGAGATGGGGGCTGAAATCCGTGTCCACGACCCATACGTTGACCATTGGTACGAACTGGAACTTCAGGATGAATACCCCGCTCCAGGGAAATCATGGAAACGTTTCTTCAGAAATCAGGAACATCTGAAAGACATCCATATCGAAAAAGACCTGGAAAAAGCACTAAATGACTCCGAAGTTATGATCCTGGCCGTACCCCATACCCCATATCTGAACCTTGATCCAGATCAGATAGTTAAATGGGCAGGCCGGCCCATCGCTGTTATCGATTGCTTTGGCATCCTGAGCGATGAAAACATTCGTCGTTATTTTGAACTGGGCTGTGAAGTAAAAGCCCTGGGAAGAGGACATATCCAGAGAATCAAAAAAGAAGTCAGAAATAACCGCCACTAACCGGCCTTTCTTTATATGAAAACTTTAAGGAATGGACCCGCCCAGGACTAACTATCCTGAAATAATGTTCTTTTGCTTATCGGGAAAGATTATCAAATAATTGCAGGTTGCAGGCTGTAGCCTGCAACTTGAAGCATGAAGCCTGTAACTTGATATTGATCATTCCTGATACTCATTATGTTTTTTTACTAACTTTACAATTCACTGTTAGTGATTTTTGCCTGATAAAATGATTAAAGGATGGATGTACTAGCCATTAAACAGAGATTCGGAATAATAGGCAATTCTCCTCTGCTCAACCGTGCCATAGACATTGCAGCTCAGGTAAGTCCTACTGACCTTACCGTATTAATCCAAGGAGAAAGCGGGGTTGGGAAAGAAGCATTCCCGAAAATAATCCATCAGCTAAGCGCCAGAAAACATGGCTCTTATATCGCTGTAAATTGCGGTGCCATACCCGAAGGTACAATAGATAGTGAATTATTTGGACATGAAAAAGGCTCCTTCACTGGTGCCCACGAAGCCAGAAAAGGATATTTCGAAGTTGCAGGAGGCGGAACCATCTTCCTCGACGAAGTGGCCGAATTGCCCCTCTCTACTCAAGTCCGCCTCCTCAGAGTCCTCGAATCTGGTGAATTCATCAAAGTCGGCTCCTCTAAAGTGATAAAAACCAATGTCAGAGTTGTCGCTGCCACCAATGTGGATATCTCGGAATCAATCCGGAATGGGAAATTTCGTCAGGACCTGTTTTACCGGTTAAACTCAGTCCCTATCTTTATCCCTCCGCTCAGAGAACGTAAAGAAGACATCCATTTGCTCTTCAGAAAATTCGCTACCGACTTTGCTGAGAAATACCGGATGCCTCCACTCCAACTCGATGAAAATGCACTTGAAGTGTTAGTGCATTACCGCTGGCCGGGAAATATCCGACAGTTAAAGAACATCACTGAGCAAATATCCATTATAGAAGAAAACAGGAACATTACAGCAACCACGCTTCAAAGATACCTGCCGGAAATCAATACTACGGAACTACCGGTTTTATACAGGCCAGGTGACAGGGAAACCTCCATTTCCGAAAGAGATTTGCTGTATAAAGTACTTTTCGATATGAAAAAAGACATCAATGACCTGAAAAAGGTTGTTGGTGGTATTCTCCAAAGTCAACCATTCGACAAAGAAATAATTGATAGCAATAAACACCTGGAAGACGAAATACGAACCCTCGAGAATATAAGACATAAACCTGAAATTGAACCTGACCGTTACACTGATACCATTCAGGATGATTTTCAGGAATCCGAAATCATTGAAGATACCCTTTCACTACAGAAAAAAGAACTTGAACTGATTAAAAGAGCCCTGGATAAACATCAGGGTAAAAGAAAGGATGCTGCACGGGAATTGGGTATATCCGAAAGAACTTTGTACAGGAAAATCAAAGAGTATAACCTTGGCTGAATCTGTTAGTTATGCTTATTAAACAAAATTTAAAGCACTTGTCATTTTCCAGGAAGATATTTATCTTCCTGATGATGATAACCGTTTTAACATCATGCGGGGTATATTCTTTTACCGGAGCCTCCATCTCTCCTGAAATCAAAACCATATCAATACAGAGATTCCCTAATAATGCGGCTTTGGTTGAACCTACACTCAGTGAAAAAATAACCGATGCATTGAAAGATAAATTTGCATCTCAAACAAACCTCACCCTGGTGCAAAGCGGTGGAGACCTGCAAATCGAAGGTGCAATTACTGGCTATGCTACAACCCCTGTTGCTATACAGGCCAACCAAACAGCAGCTAAGAACCGCCTTACAATTACACTTAAAGTTAAATTTACCAATACTTTCGATGAATCGAAAGATTTTAACACAACTTTCAGCCGTTACGAAGACTATCCCAGCACCCAGAACCTTGCCGATGTACAGGAAACCCTCATAGACCTAATTAATGAAATGCTTGTAGAAGACATTTTCAACAAAGCCGTCGTAAACTGGTAAAATTTATTCATATGAATGCAAATGATATCCTGACAGCCTTGAACTTGAAAAATGAAATCAGTCCTGATGTGATTATTGGGCTTCGTAATATCCTGGATCAGCAACCATTTTTCCAGTCGGGCCAGATCATCTATCATGTTTTCATGGCCGTTCAGCAACCAGAACGGAAGAAAGAACACCTAAACCTGGCTAATCTATACGCATCAAACCGCTATATGGTTGACCAGATGGTAGAAATCCTGGAAGATCAAATGAAACGTGGACAAAGTCCACCCCGTCCTTCCGCTGACGAAGAAAAAGATGATCTTGAAATACGGGCAAGAGAAGTATTCAAACCATTCGCGGAAATGGTTAATCCGGAAGACCATGAGAAAGAGGATCCCGAAAATAAACCCATTATAAACACTACCACCGAAATACCTCCTGAAACAGAAGAGCCTGCACGAAAAGAAATCTCTTCCGAAAAGGATAAAATGGATATGGCTGACCAACCAACTGTCACATCAAATCGTGAAAAGGAATTGAGGGATATTCTTGCCCGAAGACTCTCCGAAATTGCAAATAAGGAAGAGAACAAACAGGTTGAAGAAAAACAGCATGATACTATTGAAGCTATATCCGATAAGAAAAAAACACAAGCCGAACTGATTGATAAGTTCATCCGGGAAGAACCTACCATAACACCTGTCAAAGGTGATGTGGAAAGCGATGTGGAATCTGCCAGAAAAAGTACCCAGGAAAACGACGATATCATCAGCGAAACTCTGGCAAAAATTCAGTATGATCAGGGAAATTTCAAGAAAGCTATTGAGATTTACGAAAAATTAAGCTTGAAAATTCCGGAAAAAAGTAGTTACTTTGCAGCCCAAATTGAAAAAATAAGAAACAACCTCTAATTCACACTCAAATGGGTTTATATATTCTGATCTCCGTTTTGATACTTATCACCTGCGTTCTGCTGATCCTCGTGGTATTGGTACAGAATTCCAAAGGAGGAGGGCTTGCCTCTAACTTCGCAAGCTCCAACCAGTATATGGGCGTTCGTAAAACGGCCGACTTTCTGGAAAAATCAACCTGGACCCTCGCCATTGCCTTACTCGCTTTCAGCCTGATATCCATCTTCGTTATCCCCCGTGGCCAGACTATACAGGTTAATGCAAGCGAAATCCAGGAAAAAGTAAACGAAGTCCAGGTACCACCTTTGCAGGATTACCAGGCCCCACCCCCGCAAGAAAACGCACAATAAAGTAAAGATATCCGAAAAGAAATGTCAGATTGTCATAAACACTCTGACATTTTTTTTATTATCTGTTTTGGCACAAAATATGACAGGGATGTGCGAGTCAATAAGTGTTGAACCAAAAAAATATAAACAACAATGACAAAAATTAACATTAAACCATTGGCCGACAGGGTTTTAGTTGAACCAGCCCAGGCTGAAGAGAAGACTGCAGGCGGAATCATTATTCCGGATACTGCCAAGGAAAAACCACAAAAGGGAACAGTTGTAGCCACTGGTCCCGGGAAAAAGGATGAGCCTTTGACGGTTAAGGTGGGTGACTCAGTATTGTACGGTAAATACTCGGGAACTGAGATCACGATTGAAGGTAAAAACTACCTGATTATGCGTGAATCTGACATCGTGGCAATCATTTAAAGAAATAGATTAACAATATAAATTATTTAGTATTATGGCAAAAGATATCATTTTTGATCTCAAAGCAAGAGAAGCCCTGAAAGAGGGCGTTGATGCGTTATCAAACGCAGTAAAGGTTACCCTTGGACCTAAAGGACGTAATGTCATCATTCAGAAATCCTTCGGTGCTCCTATCATCACAAAAGACGGTGTAACAGTAGCCAAGGAAGTAGAATTGATGGACAACATCGAGAATATGGGTGCTCAACTCGTTAAAGAAGTAGCATCAAAAACCAACGATGTGGCTGGTGACGGAACAACTACAGCTACCGTTCTTGCCCAGGCAATCGTTACTACCGGTCTGAAAAATGTTACCGCCGGTGCCAATCCTATGGATCTGAAACGCGGTATCGACAAGGCCGTTTTGAAAGTTATCGAAAGTCTGAGAAAACAATCAAAGGAAATCGGCGACTCCTCAACGAAAATCGAACAGGTTGCCGCAATCTCCGCCAATAACGACACTCAGATCGGAAGCCTGATCGCCGAAGCAATGGGCAAAGTAAAAAAAGAAGGCGTTATCACGATTGAGGAAGCTAAAGGGATCGAAACCTATGTTGATGTTGTGGAAGGTATGCAGTTTGACCGCGGATACATCTCTCCCTATTTTGTGACCGACACCGAAAAAATGGAAGCTGTTTATGAGCATCCATATATTCTTATCCACGACAAGAAGATCTCCGTTATGAAAGACCTTCTCCCAGTCCTGGAAAAAGTTGCTCAATCGGGTCGCCCACTGATCATTATCGCAGAAGACATTGAAGGCGAAGCTCTCGCAACCCTCGTGGTCAACAAGATCCGTGGCGCCCTCAAAGTCGCTGCCGTGAAAGCTCCCGGATTTGGCGACAGAAGAAAAGAAATGCTCGAAGATATTGCAATCCTGACCGGTGGTACCGTTGTTTCGGAAGATAAAGGGTACAGGCTGGAAGACGCCGACCTAAGC
>JAHJRE010000088.1 GCA_018831055.1 Bacteroidota bacterium | reverse complement strand
TTGGGTGATGGGAAGGGAAATACAATCTCAGCAGTCCCGATGCGGAAGCAATACATAACTGATAAAGGAAAAGCATGGGGAGGAATAACTATTTCCGACCCCAAGATATTGGATCTTACACGTAAGTTTTTAAGTTCGACCAAATGGAAAGGAGGCTTTGAGCTGGAACTCATGAAGAATAAAGACAATGAGTTTTATATTCTGGAAATAAACCCACGCATACCGGCCTGGATCTATCTGGCAGTCGGTGCAGGGCAAAATATCCCTGAAGCTTTAGTCAACCTTGCTTTTGGTAAAGACGTCCCTCCATTTCAGGAATATACGGTAGGAAAAATGTTTATCCGTTATTCCTGGGATATGATCGTAAACATTGAAGAATTTCAGCAAATTTCAATTAACGGAGAATTATAATTACAATAACTATGGAAAAACTAAGATATGAGCGGCCGGTGATACGCCGGCATGAAAGCAATCTTCCCAATAAATTCGGCATGAAGGCGGAATACTCTCCTATGCCATACATCGATAATGTTTCGGTTAGTGAATTGATTAAAACTTACGGTTCACCTTTGTTTGTGATCTCTGAAAAGACAATTCGCAATAAATACAGGGCCGCACTCAAATCTTTTACCACTCGCTATCCAAAAGTGCAATTCGCCTGGTCATACAAAACCAACTATTTAGATGCCGTATGCAGGGTTTATCATCAGGAAGGTTCATGGGCTGAGGTTGTATCGGGTTTTGAATACGATAAAGCTATTGCCAACGGAGTAAGTGGGAACAGGATCATTTTTAACGGGCCTGACAAGACCGGAGAGGACCTGACCAAGGCTATCCTGAATGAGTCTCTTATACATATTGATCACCTCGATGAGTTATATTCCGTTATTGAGATTGCTGAAAAGACCAAGAAGAGGCCTAAAGTGGCCATCAGGGTCAATATGGACACAGGCGTTTATCCCATGTGGGACCGTTTTGGCTTCAATTATGAAAACGGCCAGGCCTGGGAAGCCCTGAACAAGATCATGCATTCTGATATGCTTGACCTGGTTGGTCTTCACACGCATATCGGGACTTACATGATGACGGCAAAAGCATATGAAACAGCAGCGTATAAAATGGCCGATCTTGCCATCGGACTTAAGAACAAATACCAGCATGAGATTAAATACATCGATATGGGAGGCGGCTTTGCTTCCGGAAATACGCTGAAAGGGGCATACCTGCCTGCAAGCGATACAAATCCTACTTTTGATGATTATGCCGAAGCTATAACTACACCACTCCTGAACAGCAACTTCGACCGTGAGAATATGCCTTTACTTATCCTTGAAACCGGAAGAGCCCTCATCGATGATGCCGGTTATCTGCTTGGTACCGTCATCGCCAATAAACGTCTCTCCGATGGCAGGCGCACAACCATCGTTGACGTGGGTGTAAACCTCTTGTTTACTTCTTTCTGGTACGATCATAAGATTTCACCTGCAAGGAAACAAACCCAGTATACGGAGGAAACTGTAGTTTACGGACCCCTCTGTATGAATATCGATGTGATCCGTGAAAGTATCAACCTTCCATTGATGAACAAAGGGGATCATTTTGTCATTCACAGCGTTGGTGCCTACAATATGACCCAATGGATGCAGTTCATCACGCTGAGACCCAAAGTAGTGATAATCGACGAAGACAGTATTCCTCATGTTATCAGGGAGAATGAGACCTTGGATCAACTGGTTCAGAACGAATTGGTCCCTGCTAATCTTAACCGTTTTGACCTTAAATGATGCAACCTATATCATACAAGCGTTGGAAATCAGTTGTTTCGGCCTTTTTGCTGAGCATTGGCAATAGCTATTCGCAGGTTTTCTTTTCCCATTCGAGGATTTTTGCGGTTATTTTACTCGTTGTTACCTTGTTTGATATAAACGCGGGTCTTGCCGGATTAATCTCTGTGGTGATTTCGAATCTCGCAGCGTTCTTCATGGGGTTCAACCGGTTTAACATCAAAGCTGGATACTATGGATTTAACAGCCTGTTGGTAGGATTAGGACTGGGAGTGTTTTATCAGCCGGGTGTGGAATTCTACCTTATTCTGGCTTTTACAGCCATGTTTACACTGTTTATTACGCTTATGATGGAAGGTGTGATCGGAAAGTACGGACTGCCTTATCTCAGTATTCCTTTTCTGATCTCGCTCTGGATGGTGACCCTGGCTGCTCGTTCTGTAACTTCGCTTGAGATTAGTGAAGGCGGCATCTTTTCCCTGAATGAAATGTATGCCATTGGCGGGATTAACCTTGTGAAAATTTATGAGTGGTTCAACAATCTCAACATACCTCAATCCTGGGTTATTTATTTTCGTTCCCTCGGGGCCATCTTCTTTCAGTATCATCTCTTTCCAGGGTTGATCATTGCCATTGGAGTGCTGATCTGTTCCAGGATCTCTTTCCTGCTGAGCCTGGTAGGTTTCTTTTCCGCATACTACTTTTACAGGTTGATAGGGGCCGATATTTCCGAATTAAATTACAGTTACATCGGCTTCAATTTCATCCTCACAGCCATTGCAGTTGGAGGGTTTTTCATCATTCCTTCCAGGAGCTCTTTTCTTTGGGTGGTCTTATTAATCCCTTTGATTTCAATCACGATCAGCAGCACCTCAGCATTGTTTTACACATTACAGCTTTCGGTGTATTCCCTGCCTTTTAATTTCATTGTTCTGCTCTTTCTGTATGTAATGAAGTTTCGGGAAAGGTTTTTCCGCAGCCCTGAACTGGTTTATGTGCAGCACCATTCCCCGGAAAAGAATTTGTATATCAGTCGCAACTTTCTTGAACGCTTTCGCCCCGATGTAAATATGAGCTTGTCTCTGCCTTTTTACGGTGAATGGAAAGTGACACAGGGATATAGCGGCAAATACACCCATCAGGGAGAATGGAAACACGGACTGGATTTTCAGATTGAGGATGAAGAGGGAAAGGTTTTTAATAGCAAGGGAGATGATTTGGCGGATTATTACTGTTTCAACAAACCGGTCATAGCTCCTGCCGACGGGAAAGTAGAGGAAATCGCTGATGGTATCCCGGACAATCCGGTTGGCGAAGTCAATCTAAGGCAAAACTGGGGAAACACCATTATCATCCGGCATACTGACAAACTATTTACCAAGCTTAGCCATCTGAAGGAAGGATCGTTCAAAGTGGCTAAAGGCGATTTTGTAAAAAAAGGTGATGTTTTGGCTCATTGCGGGAACAGTGGAAGATCTCCTTATCCTCATCTTCATTTTCAGGTTCAGAAAGATCCCTTTATTGGATCTGCTACGATTCACTATCCTTTTGCTTATTATATCAGCTTCCGGGAAAAGAGACCCGAATTGAAGGCATACGCAGTCCCGGAAGAAAATGAATTATTATCCAATATCAGCAGGAATGCAATGCTGAAAAAGGCTTTCGGACTGGTTCCCGGTCAGAAATTTTCTTTCCTGGTTAAAGACTTGTTGAATCACGCTGAGGAAAGGGTTTCGTGGAAAGTGGAGGCCGATAGTCTGAACAATACTTACATTAAATGCGAAGAATCCGGCTCCAGAGCATATTTCAAAGCAGTCGACGGCGTTGTCTTTTTTATCGATTTTACAGGAAACAGAAAGTCCCTTCTGTATTATTTCTACCTGGGTGCATTCAAAGTCATTTATGGGTATTACCAGGGGATAACGATAAATGATCGTATTCCCGATCATATGTTTACGGTTTCCTGGATCAAACCTTTTCAGGATTTTATGGCTCCATTCTTGAGGTTGGTAAACATAACCTATACACTTGAATTGGCTGAAAAGACCAGCGATTTTCTGAATGAAAAAATCACCCTGAATTCCAAAGTTAATGCTTGTATCGGGAAAAAGCCGATCAGGAACATCCGGTTCCGGATGGAAATCGCAGACGGAAAATTGTCGGTTTTTACCATTACTGCCCCTAATAAAGAAATTAAAGCCATATGGGAAGATTAGTGATGTTGGTATTAGTCATTTTTACGGGTATGCAAGCCGGTTTTTCCCAGGAAAGAACATTTCATGCATCCGATAGCATTACGTACAGCCTTTATCTGCATCAGGACTGGGACAGACTGGTGAAAAAAGGAAAGGAAGCCCTCGGGGCAGGCACGGATTATTTCTATCTCAGAATGAGACTGGGTATAGCATACTATGAAAAGCACAATTATATTGAGGCAGCCCGCCAGTTTCGCAGGGCTCTTGACTTCAACAGCCTTGATAAGGATGCCTGGACTTACTACTACTATTCCCTGAAGTTTTCAGGGCAAAACGATGTCATTACTTCCGTAAACCGAAAAATCCCTTCATTCCTGAAACAATCCCTGAAAATCCCGGAAAATAAATTCCTGGAAATGGTATATGCAGAAGGAGGCCTCTTGACTACCAATAATATCTCTAAGAATTCGGACCTGAATATTATGGGCAAGGATCAGATTTATGGAGAGCAGCTTTTATATGGTAACGGCAGATATGCTCATGCCGGAGTGCGCTTCCGCCTTTCAGACCGTGTTAAGATGTATGTTGGGTATAACTTCATCGAAGCAGATATGAGAAAACGCTTTGAATATACCCTGTATGAAGCAAAGGTGGATTCTGTTGTTTATGAATCGTGGGGTTATTCAAAGTATTATTCTTTTCCGGTGACCGATAATCAGAATATCATAGATTATAAGGTCAGACAAAATGAGCTGTATCTTAATGCCACTTTTACATTAAAAAATGAAATTCAGATTATTCCTGCATTTCACTACTCAATGCTAAATTTTCCCGTTACGGAAGCCCGGTATGAACCGCAAGAAGCTTCCGACACGGCTTATTTTGTTTATGATGGTCAACAAACGTTTTGGTTTACTTATGAAAGACCCGCTTATAGTTTTACCACCAGGAATGTCAGCACAAACGATTACCTGGGGGCGCTGTCGGTGAATAAATCCTTTTCCCGATTTAACGGAGGCATTTCTGCAATTTATTCCAGCCTGAACGAAAGGAAGTTTTTTCAGATCGATGGGCGGCTGACCTGGTTCCCCAGTGGTAACCTGAATTTTTATTCCACGACAGAATTGAGAAATTTCTTAACAGACAAGGAGTATCGTTTGATCTTTCACCAGGTATTGGGAGGCAGGATTTTATCCTGGCTCTGGACTGAAGGCTCGGTCACGGTGGGTGACCTGTCTTATACTTCTGAAAACAACGGCCTGGTAATATTTACCATTACTGATAAAATTAAATATCGACTTGCAATGAGGTTGATTTTCCCACTATCGGAGCACCTTTCTTTTAATCTGCGTTATCAGTTCCTGGCAAAGGAGGGAGTATACGCAGTGTTTCACGATTCGCCAAAGGGCGAATTCCGGTTTCATAGTTTTGACTACTTTCACAATAATTTTTTCGGAGGAATACAATGGAACTTTTAGCGCATAGGTTTTTAACTGTTTTATTTCTGATATTCTCAGGAATAACCCTTTCGACAGCACAGGATTATAATACGATGAAAGAGGCTTTTCGTTCAAGTTACACCTGGCAGGAATCGGGCGAATATACAAAGGCCATTAAAGCATTGAAAGATGTTTACAGCGAGGATCATTATATCCTGAATTTAAGATTGGGATGGCTGAGTTATCAAAATGGAAGCTTTACCGAATCCATGGCCTATTACCAGCGTGCAATCGGGTTGAAGCCCTATTCATTGGAACCACGGTTTGGCATAACCTTTCCGGCTTCCGCCCTGGGAAACTGGAATCTTGTCGTAAATCAATACGAAAAGATCCTGGAGATAGACCCCCAGAATACCATTGCCCATTATAAGTTGGGTTTGTATTACTACAATAATGAAGTATACGATAAGGCATTCACTCATTTTGAAAAGATTGTGAATCTCTATCCTTTTGATTATGATGGATTGATCATGTACGCCTGGACGAACCTGAAACTGGGAAAACTAAGAGAAGCGGGGGTGCTTTTTCGACAGGTGTTACTATACAATCCCGAAGATGAATCCGCCATTGAGGGGTTGAAATGGGTGCAATAATTTTCATAATTTAGCCTGGTATGGAATTTCAAACGGGAACGGTATTATTTGCCTTTGCGCTTACCCTGTTTGCCGGTTTGTCGACCGGGATAGGCAGTGCACTCGCTTTTTTTACAAAGCAGACCAACACGAAATTTCTCGCTATATCGCTGGGTTTTTCGGCTGGGGTAATGATTTATGTCTCTTTCGTGGAAATATTCGGAAAGGCCAGGGACTCACTTGTCGGCGTTTACGGCGATACTTCGGCATTCTGGTACACAACGGCCGGATTTTTCGGCGGGATCTTACTGATTGCGATCATCGACAAGCTTATCCCGGGATATGAAAATCCGCATGAGATCAGGATGATAGAAGAAATTCAACCTGGAACGGCAAATAACGGGCGTAATGAAAAGCTTATGCGCATGGGTTTATTTACTGCCCTTGCCATAGCTATCCATAATTTTCCGGAAGGGCTTGCCACCTTTACCGCCGCATTGACCGAGCCCGGACTGGGTATCGCCATTGCAGTTGCTATTGCAATTCACAACATCCCGGAAGGCATTGCAGTATCTGTTCCTATTTTTTACGCAACCGGCAGCAAAAGAAAGGCATTCTGGTATTCCTTCTCTTCGGGTCTGGCAGAGCCTGCGGGAGCCATCCTGGGTTATCTTATCCTTATGCCCTTTATCACACCGGCTGTTTTTGGCGTCTTGTTCGCATCTGTTGCCGGGATCATGGTCTTCATCTCTATTGATGAACTATTGCCGGCAGCAAGGGAATATGGGGAACACCATCTTTCCATTTACGGACTGGTTGCCGGTATGGCGGTAATGGCGTTTAGTTTGCTGATGTTTGCCTGAAACATATTTCGTCGCCGTTTGTTATTGTTTTCAGGAAAATATAGAATATTATGGCAAAAATTGGAATATTTTACGGATCTTCCACAGGAAATACGGAGTTCGCCGCCAGGAAGATAGCAATGCAATTCGGTGAAGGTAAAGCCGATGTTTACAACGTTGATTCAGCCGATGCATCTGATATTGAAAAATACCCTTATCTTATCTTCGGAACCTCTACCTGGGGAATTGGGGATATGCAGGACGATTGGGAGGATTTTATCGAAGTAGTTGAGTCGGTTGATCTGAAAGGGAAAAAGGCAGCCATTTTCGGTGTGGGTGACCAGGATACGTATCCCGACAGTTTTGTGGATGGAATGGGAACACTCTATAAGAGATTGAAAGATAAAGTTGAGTTCGCAGGAGAATGGCCAACGGATGGTTATGATTTCGATCATTCAGACGCGGTCATTAAAGACAAATTTGTTGGATTATCCCTGGATGTCGATAATCAGGATGAACTGACCCAGGAAAGGATAGAACAATGGGTTAAGATTCTTATGAAAGAATTTAAATAAAAAAGGCCGGATTTCCGGCCTTTTTTTCGCATTAACCATTTTTGCTAACTTTGGCTTAGTATTAAGAGATTTCTATAGTCCTGGCAGGTTTAGCCCTGGCTTCTTCCTTCTTCGGTAAATGCAGTTTCAGTATACCATCGTTGTACTCAGCTTTGATCTCATCCGTGTTGATGCTTTCCGGGATAGAAAACGAGCGGCTGAAGCTGCCAATTCCAAATTCCCTTCTTGTGTAATTGCTTACATTTTCCTGCTCTGCTTCGGCTGATATGGTCAGGATATCCTTATCGAGGTCAATCTTAAAGTCTTCCTTCTTCATTCCCGGAACCATCAGTTCAATGCCAAAACCATCTTCTTTCTCAAGAATATTGGCAGCAGGACGGCAGGTATTGCAACGGTTGCCGAAACGGTTCATTCCGTAGTTCATCAATTCTGCCATTAAGGGGTCTTTGCTCCATTTAATAAGTGTCATGGTTTTATCCTCCATCTATTTTTAAGTTATTGTTTTGATTTCTTTCCACTCCCCAGTCAATTTCCATACCAGCGAAAATCAAACTTCAAAACAAGACAAAATGACACATAAATTAAAATGAAATACGCCATAATGACATTAAATACTCCATCTCCCAGCCCCCCAGCCCCTAGTCCCCAGCCCCCTGCCCCCTGCAACCTGCCCCCTGCAACCTGTTCCCTGTTCCCTGCCCCCTGTATTTCACCCCCCCATCACATACTCCCTGCACAAATAAGGCTCTATACTCTTGTAATCCAGGAAAGAATTAACATCACGATAGACACGCAGCATGTTCCAGGGCATTTTAAGCGGGCCACCGAAGAATCTGGCAGGATTGAAGAGGAGGGAAGGTTTTTCCACATGTTCTTCGACGATACCGTCGAAAGGTTCGGAATCTGGGGTGAGGGTTTCCAGGATAACATTACGGTTGTAATGGTAAATGGGATGGACCTCCAGGGTGAGAGGGGTATGGCCGTTATGCCAGCGGTGGATAAAAGTATCATGATTGAGGTTTTTCTTTTTCCGGAATAGAGTGAGGAGGCAAAGGCCGGGAGTAACGGTTCCCGGATCCCAGTTGCGTCGGTATTTGATGGGAAATGCTTTATCGACCTTGTAAGCACCGGCAAAACCGGGAATATCGGCCAGTTGCTCCAGGACTTGTTTAATTGGGGTAGAAACCGAGACAGCAGCGATTTTGTTTTTCCGGAAAGGGATCACGGATAAAGTTGGAGGTTTGCTTTCCGTCAGGGTTACGCTAACTTTAATGTCTTCCCTCAGCATCTTTGCGGCGGATAGTATTCGTTTTGAGAATTCAGGGTAAGTCTCCCGTTCTTCTCCGCGGATCAGGTAAATTTGGTTTTCCATGAAGTTTATTATTTTCTATGTTTGCAATGATAGAATATTTTGTCGTTTCTAAAGTAATTGATTTATGAACCAACCCAATGTTTTGATTACAGGTGGCAACGGTTTCCTGGGAAAGGCCATAGTTAAAGAGTTCCTGGATAATGATTCACCTTTAAGACCCGGATCGCTAACTGTTTTTGATATTAAAGACACAGGATCAAAGGTTGATGGAGTTGAATACGTTCAGGGGGACATCCTGGATTATAATTTGCTTTTAGAAGCCTTACAAGGGAAAGATATTGTCATACATTCGGCGGCGATAGTTGATTGGGGAACGAAAAGCGATAAGGAGGTGTTGGATGTGAATTTGGAGGGTACGAAGAACGTGATCCGTGCCTGCCGGGAGAGCGGAGTAAAATACCTGATCTTTACAGGATCGGTGGATGCGGTCTTCGGCGGTAAGCCTCTTATCAATGTTGACGAAAGCCATCCATATCCTGAAAAGCATTCCAACAGTTACTGCACTTCAAAGTACCTTGCGGAAAAACTCATCCTGGAAGAAAACGATGATGTACTAAAGACTTGCGTACTCAGAGGGTCGGACATTTACGGTGAAGACGACCCCTATCATATCAGCTCTTTGATAAATATGGCCAAAGGAGGATTCTACGTCCGGCTGGGCAATGGCAAAACCCGTTGTCAGCACATATACGTTGGAAATGCGGGATATGCCCATGTGCTTGCTGCTGCAGCCATGTGGAACGGGAATGAGAAAGTCTGTGGTCAGGTTTATTTCATGACGGATGGTCCGGGCAGTAATTTTTTTAAATTCTTTGACCGTATCGTGGAAGGGGCAGGATACAGAATTTGGCCGAAAAACCTGTGGTTACCTCGTGGGTTTGCCTATGCAATCGGCAGTATATCCGAATTCATAGCCTGGATGGTCAGACCCGTTAAAAGTTACCAGCCAAAATTCAGTCGCTTTGCCGTGGTTTATACCTGTACTGATATCACCTATTCATCGGAGAAAGCACGGAAAGATTTTGGATTTGTGCCTAAATACAGCGAGGAGGAAGGAGTGGAAAGGACAGCGGAGCATTATAAGATCTGAGATCGACGATCGCAGATCGCAGATATTGTCTTGCTAACAGAGTGTTCTTTTAATTACTAACTGTTAAAGTGTCGCCCCTACGGGGCTTTGGTTTATCAGGTAAAAAATATAATCCACATCAGAAAGCAATTTATAAACCTATCTATTTCCCAGCCCCGTAGGGGCGCACCTCCGGTAGCCAAATGGACGCGACACGTTTTCCGGAACCCCGTAGGGGTGACACTTTTATACAGATGACATCTCCCATGACTAGGATTTCATTTGCCAGGTTTTTTAACCCCCGCCCTGATTTCAACCTCCATCCTGTTTTCTCTGGGCGGGACCGGACATGAGTATTTGTGATTATAGGCACAATAAGGGTTGTAAGCCTGATTAAAATCGATGATAATAGTGTCTCCTGCCGGTATTTTCAGGTCGATATACCGACCTCCACCGTATGTTTCTTCACCGTTGGTGAGGTCATTGAAAGGAAGGAATAAATAATCCCTGTATTCTTCCGATTCAGTGAGCTTGATGTTTTGGTAAATGTTCAGAATTATATCTTTCCCGTGAAGGTTAAAATGAGCTTCACCGTATTTGACATAAACCGGAAGCCTTTCGGTGGTTGTTGCCATCCCGAAGGGATCTTCCCCGGGGGTACGGATTAATTCTGCGGAAATTCTGTATTTCAAATCTATGGGATATAAGTCCAGCCCGCGAAATGTTGCCTTCTCAGCTTCAGGTAATGGGGAGCTAGCTGTATCTGCAAAATGTTTATTTAATTCCAGGCGGAATTGGTTGATTTCATTTTCAGCTTCGGATTGGGAATAGGTAAGGGTGGAAATAAAGATAAATAAGGATATCAGAAGGAGAATGATTGTTTTCATTGCATGGGTATTAAATCAGAGGGTAAAGGTATTAAAATGGAGGAGAATTTTTCTTATACAAATATTTCGTCCCTTCTAACATGCCGCCCCTAACGGGGCTTTGGAAACCGATCTGCGCCTATTTTGCTATAAATATTCCGCCCCTCCGGGGCTTGGTTTATCAGGTAAAAAATGTTTTCCACATCATATAGCTCTTTAATAACCCTATCTATTTTCCAGCCCCGTAGGGGCGCCCCTACGGTAGCAAATGGACGCGACTCGTTTTCCAGAACCCCGTAGGGGTGACACTTTTAAACAGATGACATCTCCCAGGCCTGAGATGTCATCTGCCTTCAAAACAAAGCAAACAATATAAAAACCATGATAACCCAGCCCCGTTAGGGGCGGAATATTTATAGAAAAGGACGGCGCAACCAACAGAAAGCCCCATAGGGGCGACATATTTGTTATTATTGATATGAAAATAATAATAAACACCGCTACGGGACTTATAATGCGAAAACCCAAAATGACCAGCGGGTAAAATTACATTAATGAAAATTACTTTTTATTTGACAGTATATTAAATGACCGGTTCTAGCTTTTCCTGAAAATCAAATCTTTTTGTTTCGAATTTAATCATATTTGTTGTCTTTGAAATAATCTCCTTAAAAAATCATACATTAGTCGAAAGTTTACAACGTGATCCCAAAAGAGGACAGCAAATTTCTGCGCAAAGCCATTGAATTAAGCGCCCGCCACTCGCACGACGGGATTCACGGACCTTTTGGTGCTGTGATCGTTAAGGATGGGAAGATCATTGCCGAGGGTTGGAACGAGGTATTGAAAACCAACGATCCCACTGCCCATGCAGAAATCGTAGCAATCCGGAATGCATGCCGGTATCTGGGTACCTGGGATCTGGGGGGAACAACGATATATTCCAGTTGCGAACCCTGTCCAATGTGCTTAGGGGCTATCTACTGGGCGAAAATTTCACGGGTGGTTTTCGCCGCCAACCGTAACGATGCTACCAAAGCCGGGTTTAGCGATGAACATATCTATCGGGAAATTGAAATCCCTCATGATATCCGGATGGTGGAATTTGTCCAGCACCTCCGGGATGAAGCTGTTGAGGTGTTGGAGAAGTGGACAGAAAATGAAACGAGGAAAATGTATTAAGCTTGCAGGAATATTTGGTGAAAAGGCTGCAAGTTACAAGATGCAGGTTACAGGTTGCAGGAGGCAGGGAAAGGTTACAGGTTGCAGGTTGCAGGGGTCAGAGTGCAGGGTGAGGGTAATATTTTGCAGTCGTAGCTTGTAACTTGTAGCTTGTAGCTTGTAGCTTGTTTTTCCACTTCACATAATCTCAGAATTCGTTCATGGTCAGCGATCTAAGAAAAGTACTACGTTTTTTTCAGCTTAAACGCATCATCATTCCGATCGTCATCGGTTTAGGGGTGGCGGCATGGCTTATTATCCGGGATTTTGAAACGGAGCACCTAAGTGGGGTCCAATGGTCGGGGTATATGGTCGGATGGTTGCTGGCTGCCATCTGCCTGCAGGCGATACGCGATATTGCCTATATGTATAGAATAAGGCTGATGACCGATAAGCAGATCTCCTGGCGGCACAGCTTCGATGTGATCATGCTTTGGGAATTCGCTTCGTCAATAACACCTTCAGTGGTTGGCGGTTCTGCAATAGCCCTTATCATTGTCCATAAAGAAGGAATTTCCGTTGGGAAATCCACGGCAATTGTCATGGTTACAGCCATGCTGGATGAACTTTTTTATATTCTCATGGTACCCTTGATCTTGCTGCTTATCGGTACCAGTAATCTATTTACCAGCAGCCAGTTATTTCTGATGAACTGGGGTAGCGAAGGGGTTTTTATTGCAGGATATGTTTTTATCCTATTACTGACTACAATAATCACTTATGCCATATTTCTGAATCCCAGGGGGTTTAAATGGATATTGCTGAAGATCTTCAAGTTGAAATTCCTGAAAAGATGGAGATATGACGCTGCGAGGACAGGGGATGACATCATCACCACTTCCCGTGAAATGAAAGGCAAATCCTGGAAATTCTGGTTAAAAGCATACGGGGCAACGGTTTTTAGCTGGACAGCCCGTTTCTGGGTGGTTAATTGCCTTATACTGGCTTTTAATCCTGCCGTCCAGGATCAATTGCTGATTTATGGCCGGCAACTGGTAATGTGGGTCATACTCCTGATCAGTCCTACCCCCGGAAGCAGCGGAATTGCAGAATATGCCTTTCCTATGTTCTTAGGAGAATTTATACCACAAGGGTTTGAAGCTGCCGTTGGTCTTTTATGGCGCATACTGAGTTATTATCCTTATCTTGTTATTGGCGTGATCGTATTGCCTTTCTGGATCAGAAGGGTTTTCCTGAAGCGGAAGCTGATTCGGTTTAGAAGCGTTTGAATTGTCAATTCTGGATTCTGTATTCTGTATTTACAATAGGATTTTCGATTGGAAATATTCAATTTTCAATGCATTGACAATATCAAATTGCAAATCCAATTGTAAATACAGAATACAGAATCCAGAATCCAGAATATTATCCGCAATGATAGTACTTCTTCACCAGCTTCATGATCTCTTCTTCATTGTGGCTGATTTCGGTGCGAAGGTTTTTATCGTTGAAGTTTTTCAGGTATTGCGCGATCCAGTCGAGCATGCGTTCCGGGAATACCCCGTATTTGGTATATATATCTTTCTGTTTTTCCAGATATTCGCCGGATTCGTAGCAGGATGTTGGCAACTGATTCAATTCCTGGAGTTTTGCTTTATTCTCATCTTTGAAAATGTTGACATCAACATAAGTTTTCCGGGCATATTCCAGGGCATCTTTCATTTCGAATCCATGTCTTGCGGCAACCGTGAGTCCGGCCATTAACAGGTAAATGTCTGCTGAGCCGTCGGGGCAGCGGAATTCGACAGTTTGTTTGACGGTCATATCTTCTGTGTGCGGTTTTTCCTGGGGATTTACCTGGGAGACCATATCTTTTCCGAGCGACCAACCCAATGGAACCCTTACCAGAACGGAGCGGTTGCGGTCACCCCAGCAAATATTGGTAGGGGCTTCCTGATGGGGAACCAATCTGAAATACGATGTTGGATTGATATTCCCGAAAGCAGTCAGTGAAGGAGCCAGGTCGAGGTAACCGGCAATGGCTTTCCTGGCTGTATCACTGAGCCGGCCGTTTTCTACCATCATGTTTTTCCCGTCTTTCATCAGGCGGGTATGCACATGCAGACCGCTCCCGGCTTTTCCCACGGTGATCTTGGGAGCAAAGGAAACAGTTACTCCATAGCGGTATGCAAGGGTGCGGAGCATCCATTTGGCAACCATAAGCTGATCGGCTGCATCTTCTACATTGGTTGGAAGGAATTCGATCTCGTTCTGCTCGTATTCCATATCACCCAGACTGAAATTTCCAACTTCAGAATGCCCGTATTTAATGAGTCCTCCTGCCTGAGCAATAGCCTGCATAGCATCAATGCGCAATTGTTCCCATTTGGTAAAAGGGCTGGATTCGTGGTATCCACGTTGGTCGGAGGCCTGGAAAAGGTCTTCCCTGGGAAAAACAACGTAATATTCCAGTTCCCCCATGGTTTCGAAGGTCATGCCCGTTACATCCTTAAAGGCTTTATGAGCTTTTTTCAGGATATACTCAGGAGCGGATTCGAGAGGATTACCCTCTTTATCAAAATAAGAACACAATATGTCGAGTGTGGGGATATCATTGAACGGGTTGACAAAAGCCGTTTTGTACCTGGGAACTACATAGAGGTCGCTTGAACCGGCCTCCACAAAACTGAAAAGGCTGGATCCGTCGACGCGCTCACCGTTGGTAAGGATCTCCTCCAGGTGTTTCTTGCTGTTAATAATGAAATTAAGGGTTTTCAGACGACCATCCCATCCTGCATAACGGAAGTTGATCATCTCAATGTTGTAATCCTCACAATATTTCACGAGATCATCACGTGTGAAATCCTTTGCGGGTTTGTTCAGATATTGAACCAACTGATTCGGGTTCATGGCAGTTTTTTCGTTCATAGCATCGGGTTTGGGATACAGGCGTCAAACTTAGGAAATTTTTGTTAATTGCTTAACAATAGAACATTAATCTTTGGAAAATTAAAGTTGGTTCATGCAAACAATAGCACCCCAAAACTTGTTATTTTTGCTCCTTAGTTCCATTTATGTCAACAGAAGTAATTTTTATAGCAGGATTCATATTCTTTATCCTTCTTATCCTGTTTCTCGACCTTGGGATATTCTCAAAAAAGGATCACGTGGTTGGATTCAGGGAATCGCTTATCTGGACAATGGTCTGGATCACTTTTTCAATGGGATTTTATACCTTTTTGTATTTTGAGGGGCATTTTCTGCATGGCCTTGGAAGCTGGGAGGAAATTGCAGAAAATGTAAAGCGCTTTTCACATCAGATCGATATTAACGGTCTGGATTATGAAGCAGCCAAAACCGTTTATAATCACAACTTATCACTTGAATATCTTACGGGTTATATTATCGAGTATGCTTTATCGGTCGACAATGTTTTTGTAATGATCCTGATATTTATGGCTTTTGGGGTTGAGGAGAAGTATTACAAAAAGGTTTTGTTCTGGGGTATCCTGGGTGCCATTATCATGCGCTTCATTTTTATTTTCCTGAGTTCCGCCCTGATACAACGTTTCGATTGGATTTTACTGATCTTTGGAGCTATACTGATCTTCACCGGAGGAAAAATGTTGCAGGAGTTCATTAAGGGGAAGGAAAAGACGATCGATCCTGAACATCATCCTGTTGTCAGGTTTGCATCCCGTTATTTTTCGGTACACCCGCGGTATGAGGGTCATAAATTCTGGATACGTCAAAATGGCAAACTTTTAATAACTCCATTATTCATTGTTTTACTGGTCATAGAGTTTACGGATGTGATCTTTGCCGTGGATTCCGTGCCTGCCATTTTTGCTGTCACCAAAGACCCTTATATTGTATTTTTTTCAAATGTGTTTGCCATTATTGGGTTACGCTCCCTGTTCTTCCTTATTTCACATGTGATCAACCGTTTTTACTTTCTTAAGGCGGGGTTATCGGTATTACTGATTTTCATCGGATTGAAGATGCCGGCGCATTATTTTCATATCCTGGATATTGATACGCAGACCAGTTTATTGATCATAGTGGGGATTCTGGGATCGTCAATACTGATTTCCTTGATGTTTCCGAAAAAGGTGAGCGGGTTGTAAACACAGATTACACGGATTTTCACAGATTTTCCGGAAACAGGCTGGAGAATACTTGTAGCTTTAAAAGGATGATGGTTTTTTGAATGCATTGATAAGGAGAGAGGCGGCGAGATATGGACTGGTTTTATTGGCCAGGATGTCGGTTTCCAGTTTTTTCTGAAGGGTTTTGATTTCAGGATTCCGGTAAAAGAGTTCTCTGAGTTCGGCTTCAAGAGCTTCGTACATGATCCCGATGTTTTGCCTCTGTCTTTTTTCCAGGAAATATCCGTTTCCTTTCGTCAGTTTCATGTAATCCAGGATGTTATTCCATACTTCGGATATCCCCTGTTTGGTTTGAGCGGAGCAGGTTTTCACCGGTGGGAGCCATCCGGAAGCAGGAGGGGGGAACATATGGAGGGCGTTTTCGTATTCGGCTTTAGCCAGTTTTGCCCGTTGGATATTATCTCCATCGGCCTTATTGATCACCAGCGCGTCGGCCATTTCCATGATGCCTCTTTTGATGCCCTGCAACTCGTCACCGGCGCCGGAAAGCATCAACAGCAGGAAGAAGTCCACCATAGAATGGACGGCCGTTTCCGATTGACCTACCCCGACAGTTTCCACGAAGATCACATCGAAGCCTGCTGCTTCGCAGATGATGATGGCTTCCCGCGTTTTCCTGGAAACGCCACCCAGAGAACCTCCGCTGGAAGAGGGCCGGATATAAGCATTTGGGTGGTTGGCAAGGTCTTCCATGCGTGTTTTATCTCCCAGGATGCTGCCTTTGGAACGCTGGCTGCTGGGGTCGATGGCCAGGACGGCGATCCTGTGTCCCGATCCGGTTAGATGCAAACCCAATGCTTCAATAAATGTGCTTTTGCCAACTCCGGGGACTCCTGTGATGCCAACACGAATTGATTTACCGGAATGCGGTAGGCATAATGAAATAATTTCCTGGGCAATATCCTGGTGTTTTGGTAGTGTGCTTTCTATCAAGGTAATGGCCTTGCTGAATATAGCTCGATCCCCGGAAAGGATACCTCTTAAAAAGTCAGATGCATTCAGATCGGGTTTTTTCAAACCTTTAAGCTTCCCGGCGGCCAAAGGGTTTATCTGGGATGGCTGCTCTATACCTTTGTTTACATGAAGCGCAGACTTTTTATCTTTTTTGTTTGCGTCAGGCATATTTGATGGTTGAAATGCAAAGATAGTCAAAGATTTTTGTAGAAATCCAGCGGTTTTATAACCATCGCTAAACGTCTTTAACCATTATTCCGACATTTGACGTAAAAAATCGTAAATATGACGTATCTTTGTAAAAAAATGTCCATGAAAGCAGAAAGTATTTCCTATAAATCTCTTGAAAACTGCGATGTTTTCTTGCTGATGGAATCGGCCAGGCAAGGAATTGACTATAAAACATTTGATGAGCTTTCGGAAAAGTTCCCGTTGAAGATGTCGGAATGGTCGAGAATATTAAATGTTTCGGAGCGCACCATGCAAAGATATAAGAGGGAGCAAAGACGTTTTGATCCGATTCATTCTGAACGTTTGATACTTATCGGGCTGCTTTTCAAAAAGGGGACTGAGGTATTTGGTACAATTAATGATTTTTTAACGTGGTTATTTACTGAAAATGTATCACTGGGGGGGGCAAGCCCTTCGGAATTCCTGGATAATTCATTTGGTTTAGCATTGGTTAAGGATGAACTTATAAGAATTGAACACGGCGTATTAGCATGATTGTTTACAGGTTATCGAAAGAAAAGTACGCGGGTGATCTTTCCGGTAAGGGGGCAGAGTTATCCGGTGGTCGATGGAATCATAAAGGGACAAAAGTGCTGTATACCTCTGATTCAAGGGCTTTATGCACGGCGGAAATAGCTGTTCATTGTTCTATGGGAAATATTCCACATGATTATTTTATGATAAGCATTGAAATTCCTGATGATATTACAGTGCAGGAGATAAAAGTAGGTTCATTACCAAAGAGTTGGAAAAGTTTCCCTTATGCCGGTTCTACACAAAAGATCGGTGATGAATTTATTAAGGAGAATAGATTATTAATTTTGAAAGTTCCCTCGGCCGTTGTTCAAGGTGATCATAATTACCTGATCAATCCGGCACATGAAGATTTTCAAAAGATCAAAATCACTGGTAAAGAACGATTTGTTTTTGATCAACGATTGTTCAGATAGGTTAGTTGCGGAAATTGCATTGATATTTGATTTGATTTCTTTTGAGGGCAAACATATCTATTAAGTTTTTTATTAACTTTGCGACCCGAATTAAATACTTCACCGTAGCTTGGTTGAAGGGTCCCAGGTCGAGCAACACGGAAAAAGGAAATAGCTCTCCGTAGCTCAGTTGGTAGAGCAGCTGACTCTTAATCAGCGGGTCCCAGGTTCGAGTCCTGGCGGGGAGACAAAGGAGAGGGCTTCGTTATGAAGCCCTGTTTTATATAATGCCAGGCCATTCCGCAGAAAAAATATTTCCTTCCGGCAGGTTTGTTCTCCTGATAACAGTCCTGGTGATATTTGCTTTTTCAAATCATCCCGGATTTTCCCAGAAGAAAACCCAGGTGAAAATCGTTAATGCCCGTGAGCTAAGAATCGATAACAAAGTTGGAGAGAACATCAAACAGTTGGTTGGTGATGTTGTGATGCGGCAAGACAGTACCTGGTTTTATTGTGACAGTGCCCTTCTGAATTCGCAGTCGAACAATTTCGATGCATTTGGTAATGTCAGGATCAATGTGAACGATACATTGAATATATATGGTGATGTTCTGAACTACGACGGGGCTACCCGGCTCGCCATTATGCATTACAATGTGAAAATGGTTGACAAACGGGCCGTACTTACCACCGATCATCTGAATTATGATCGCAATACCGGTATTGCTTTTTACAATACCGGAGGCCGTATTGTAAGTGATACGAATATCCTGACCAGCCGTATCGGGTATTTTTATTCGAATGAGAACCTGTTTTTCTTTCGCGACAGCGTCGTGCTTACGAATCCCGATTATATTATGCGATCGGATACCCTGAAATATCATACGGTCACCGAAACTGCCTTTTTCCTGGGACCAACTACCATTACGGGGGAGGAAAACTTTATTTACTGCGAACGCGGTTGGTATGATACTAAAAACAATATATCAAGCCTTAAGCAGAATGCCTATATCGTTCACGGGGATCAGACGGTGGAAGGGGACAGCATTTACTATAATCGCGGAAGGTCATACGGTGAAGCATACAGGAACATCATTATTACTGATACAGTGGAGGATATTATCATCAATGGCAATTATGCCGAGTTCGACAGGGACGAGGGTTATGCTTTTGTAACCGACAGTGCACTGGCTATTATGATCGACAAATACGACTCTTTATTTCTCCATGCCGACACCATCATGGTTATGTCTGATTCGTCCGGTAAAGCAGAAGTGATCAATGCTTATCATAAAGTGAAATTCTTTCGTCCCGACCTGCAAGGTATGAGCGATTCGATGACCTATTTTGTTCCCGATTCCACCGTAACCCTGCGAGGGAATCCTATACTGTGGTCGGATGAAAACCAGCTTAGTGCTGATACCATAAAGATCGTTTATGCCAATAATGAAGTAGACTCAATGGTTATGTATAATTCCTGTTTTATTATTTCCCGCGACGACAGCACTACCTTTAACCAGATCAAGGGTAAAACCATGGTGGGGTATTTTAAGGAGAACAGGATATACAAGATCACAGTTTCCGGGAATTCGGAGACCATTTACTTTGTCAGGGAAGAGGACCGCACCCTGATCGGCATCAATAAAGCCCTGGCCAGTCGTATGCTGATCTTCCTGGATGGCAATGAGATCAGCACCATTTCCTATATCGATAAACCTGATGCGCACCTGGTGCCGGAAAAGGATTACCCACCGGCGGAGCTGAAACTGAAAGGGTTTCAATGGATAGAAGAACAGAGGCCTTTGGACCGTTATGATATTTTCAAGTGGGATTGATTTGATGTTGCAAATTGCGCAAGGCGTTGAAAAGCAGCAATATTTGTTAGAAGACTGAGAACCTTACGTAGCGCTTTGGGTTGTTTTGAATATCAAGCAGGAGTTTATCCAGATCCTGGGATGCCTGAATCAGGTTATTGTACAATTCATCATCGTTGATAAGTTGTCCCAGAGTGCCTTGTCCGCTGTTGATTTTATCGGCTATCAGCGACAGGTCATTAACCGTCCGGTTGATATTATTGAAGGTTTTCGGGATTTCAGCTTTGGCCAGTGAATCGCTGATGCTTGCAAAGTTGTTTATAATGCGATCGATCTTATCGTTATTATTCTCGATGTTAGAAGTGATCATATCCAGATTATAGAGGATGTTGGCAAGCCGGCCGGCCTGGCTTTTAACAATGGTATCGATATTATATGAAGCGCTTTCCAGGCTGTTAAGGGTATTTTTAATGCTTTCCAGGGCATTGGCAATATCTTCTCTGGATTTTTTGTTAAAAACGGCCTGCACCATAACCACAACGGAATCGATAGAGCGTATCAGGTCTTCCGCTTTGTTCTTCAGCGGCTGGATCTGCTGGTTAACCGCTTCTTTGAGGCTGGGGTCCACCCTCGAGGCCAGAGTATCCAGATCTTTAAGGTTGGTTGTTGAGTTTCCCATGATCAGCTCAATGGCTTTGGAACCCATCAGGTCGGAACTGTATATGCCGGCAATAGTATTATCGGGAATGGGAAGTTCTGTTGTCACTGACATAACTACCACAATCAATCCTGAATAATCGGGGGAGAAATAAATATCACTCACATGTCCTACTTTCAAGCCGTTAATGAAAACAGGATTGGATTTTTCAAGCCCGTTAACCGTAGGATAAATAGCATAATAGGTTTGATGTTTTTTGAACAGATCGAACCCTTTGAGGTAGTTTAAACCCCAAACAAGTGCTGCAATGGCAACGATAAAAACAATACCTACCTTAAATTCACGAGACAGTTTCAAAATTTCCGGCTTTTCTTTACTACAAATGTAAGATATTTTTATAGAAATTCCAGGAAAACCTTTAACCAATGATCCAAGCCTTTATAATCCGAGCATTTCCCTGGCTGCCTTAATAGAAATCCTTTCACCGTTCAGGAAGGCGACAACGAAAGCATCTTTGTATTTGCTGTTTTTCCTGATTTTATTCTGCAAAACGGTTGCTTCCTTCAGATCGCTTGTTTTACCTGCAGTATATTTATAGGAGCCATTCTGAACATACTCCTCCACAGGTCCAATATCGCCAAACTGACTGCTTTTCAGCGGTTTGTCCGAGGATGCGACCTGAACCTTAAAAATTACTTCCGGTGAAGCTTTCTGTTCGGATTCATTCACATTTTCAGGCTCAGGGTTGTTATTTACAGGCAATTCCTCAATACCCGTTTCCGGAGCTGAGGTATGGCCCGTGTATGCTATCCCTGCTTCCTTATCCAGGTTGTTCTTATATTCTTTGATAGCCCGGTAGATGGCAGAAGCAATATACGTTTGTCCGTCGGCTGAAGCCAGGTATTTTTCTTCAGTCGGGTTGGAAATATATCCTGTTTCTATGAGCACACCCGGCATAGCTGTTTTATACAATACCAGGAATCCGGCTTGCAACACCCCCCTGCTTTTTCTTCCGACCCTTTCGCTGAATTGTGCTTCAACCCTGGAAGCAAGGTCAATGCTTTGGTCCATGAAAGCATTCTGGAACAGACTAAGGGTGATGTAATCCTCATCATTATTCGGATCAAAGCCTTCGTACATATCGGAATAGTCTTCTTCTTTCAGGATGGCAGCATTTTCCAGCTTGGCAACTTCCAGGTTGGCCTGTGACCTGTGCAATCCCATCACATAGGTCTCGGTACCGTATATAGAGGTGGAATTATTAGCATTGCAATGAATGGATACGAAAAGATCTGCTTTATTTTCATTGGCGATCTGGGCTCTGCGGTGCAATTCCACGAAGCGGTCGTCGCTGCGGGTATAAATAACCTCCACATCCGGCAGGTTTTCTTTGATATATTTACCTGTCTTTAAAGCTATGGATAGCGCAATGTTTTTCTCGTAGTTATTTTTCCCGACTGCCCCAGGATCCTTGCCACCATGGCCGGCATCAATCACAACCTTCCGCAATTTCTGCTGCGAATATCCTGTATTGAAGGCAATAAGCAGCATACAAAAAATACCAAATAACAAGCCTGTACGTTTCACCTTAGAATTATTTTGTAGCTTTGAAAATTTGATGTTGTTTGATTTATATTGCTCTGAACATGGTAGTTAGCTGTAAAATCAGGCCCATGTTTTCACAAATTTAGCACTTAAAAACTGCAATTATTAAAGTTGTCGATCAAGTTATTAACAAAGAGACAGTTGAAATATTGCCTGGCGGCTGCCCTGCTGCTCAGGGTGTTTGTGCCGTTGCAGGCACAGACTGATTCAACAGGAATAAGCCTGCAGGACACTGTTCCTCAGATCCTGCAGGGAGATGTCGACACACTGTATGTGCAAGATACCCTTTATGTTTCTGACACGGTCATTGTTGATGATCTGCAGGATTATCTGCCATCCGATACGCTTTCTCCTGAAGATACACAGCCGGCAAAACCCAAACTGGAAGCAACCGTTGATTATAAGGCACGCGATTCCCTTCGTTTCGATGTGAAAAACCGCAAGGTTTACATTTATGGTGATGCCGAGATCTACTATGAAGACATCAGTCTGAAGTCGGCTTATGTGGATATTGATTTCACCACTAATCTGGTTAATGCAGCCGGAATACCTGATTCTACGGGGAAGGAGAGGGGATTACCCGTTTTCGCAGAAGGAGGGCAGGAGTTTCAATCGCGGACCATGAAATACAACTTTGATACGAAGAAAGGATTGATCAGCGATGTTTACACGCAGGATGGGGAAGGGCTTATCCACGGGTCAACCATCAAGAAGATGCCAGATAACGATGTGAACATCCTGCGTGGGTCATATACAACCTGTCCGCCCTGTGAGAACAAAGATTTCGAGTTCCGTTATTTCAAATCGAAAGTGATACCGGGAAAACGCATCGTGACGGGGCCTGCTTATCTCGTCATTGAAGATGTACCTACTCCCGTGTTCATCCCCTTCGGGATATTCCCCAACCGAGCCGGTCAACGGTCGGGTATAGTCATTCCAACCTGGGGGGAATCGGCCGACAGGGGATTCTATTTTGAAAACGGAGGCTATTACTGGGCTGTAAACGATTATCTTGACCTGAAGCTGGTTGGTGATATTTATACCCGGGGTAGCTGGGCAGTAAAACCTTCAATGCGCTATAAAAAAAGGTACAAGTTCACGGGGAATTTTGATTTTATTTATGCAATAAACATTACGGGAGAACAAGGTTCGGCCGATTATCGCAAAGACCGCGATTATTCCATCCGGTGGCTTCATAGTCAGGATCCCAAGGCCAGACCAAACAGCCGTTTTTCAGCCGATGTGAATATCCGCAGCCGCAAATCCAACTATTATAACCCTACCACAACCCAGGATTACCTCTCGAACACTTTCCAGTCGAGCGTTTCCTATCAGACCGGCTTCGCAGGGAAGTATTTCCTGACACTCAACGGAAGTCATACGCAAAGCACCCTGGATAAAAAGGTTACCCTTAACCTGCCTGAGATCACATTCTCGGTAAATCGTTTCTACCCACTACGTAAAAAGAACAAGGTTGGGAAACTCCGCTGGTACGAAAATATCAGCATGAATTACACCATGAATGCGAAGAATACCGTTACCACCGCCGATTCACTGTTGTTTAAGGACGATGTGTTCAAAGACATGAGGAACGGAATAAAACATACCATTCCTATCAGTTCATCCATCAAGCTGCTCAAATATTTCACCTGGACCAATTCCATAAATATTACCGACCGTATGTATTTCCGTTATATCGATAGGTACTGGACGAACGATACCCTGTTCAGCGGGAACGACACAACGGTGGGATACGTACGTACGGATACCATCAATGCATTCAGGAATGCTTTTGATTATAACCTGTCGACATCTGTGACAACGAAACTATATGGGATGTACCAGTTTGGAAGCTGGTCGCCTGTAACTGCCATCCGGCATGTACTGACACCTACGGTGGGCATGTCCTATACACCTTCATTTGAAGGGGATAACTGGGGTTATTATAAATCTTATTTTAATCCCAGTACGGGAAAGGAGGTTACGTATTCCATTTTCGAAGGGAGTTTGTTCGGATCACCGCCCCAGAGAAAATCCGGACGGGTCAATTTCAGTCTTACCAATAACCTTGAAATGAAGGTCAGATCGCGTAAAGACACGGTTACGGGGACCAAAAAAATACCCCTCATCGATAATTTCACCATTTCCACTTCTTACGATATGGCAAAGGATTCAATGCGTTGGGATAAGATACGCATGAGTGGCAGGACCCGGCTTTTTCAGGGATTTGATATAACATATGGCAGCAATTGGGATTTATACGTATTGGATTCCACCGGAACCAAAAACCTGAACAAGACGGAGTGGGAAGAAAACCGTCGCCTGATGCGATTGATGAATACCACCTGGACGGTAGGGGCAAGTTTGAGTCTGTCGCCCGATATGTTCAAGAAAAAGGGGGCTAAGGACAAAGCTCTTGCACCGGAGCCACCTCCGGAGATGACACCGGAAGAACTGCGTGATATTGAGGAGAATCCCCAGGATTATATTGACTGGAACATTCCCTGGAGGCTAAGCATTAATTATAACCTGAGCCTTGATCATACAAATAAATATGTGAATGGCGAACCCGAGAAGGTGGAGACCCTGGTTCAGACCCTTGGGTTAAGCGGGGATCTGAGCATCACACCCAAATGGAAGATAGGATTTATGACAGGATGGGATTTTGAAGCTGCCGATATCTCTTATACTTCCATTAATATTTACCGCGACCTGCATTGCTTTGAGATGCGGTTAAACTGGATCCCCATCGGCCCCAGGAAAAGCTGGAACTTTGCACTTAATGTCAAAGCTTCCCTGCTGCAGGATATGAAACTGACGAAGAAAAAGGACTTCAGAGACCTGTAAATCGAAGATCGGAGAACAACGATCTTCGATCTCCGATCTCCGATCTGCGATCTGCGATCTTCTGATCTGCGATTAAATATTATTTTTGTTCTAAATATCTGAATAAATGAAAAAGATCATTCACACCGACAAAGCGCCACAGGCTGTTGGACCGTATAGCCAGGCAGTTGAAAAGAACGGGATGCTGTTCATCTCGGGCCAGATCCCTATGAATCCTGAAACAGGAAAGATCGTGGAAGGAGGGATCCGTGAACAGACGGAACAGGTTATGAAAAACATCGGGGCCATCCTGGAAAAAGCTGGTTACTCATACGAAGATGTGGTAAAATCCACCTGCCTGTTAAGCGATATGGATAATTTTGCTGCCATGAACGAGATTTATTCGAAGTACTATCCAAATAATCCTCCTGCCAGGGCGGCTTATGGCGTAGTAAGGTTGCCTCTTGGGGTTTTGGTTGAGATTGAGACCATTGCAGTGAAGTAGTCAAAATCATTAGATTCGTTAGCAATTACTAAATTAGTTAAAGATGATGAAAATCAATGTCTTACTATTAACGTTTATTCTTTCTATATCAATTCCTTCCATATCCTTAGCCGATGAGGGTATGTGGATACCCATGCTTCTGAAGAAGTACAATGAGAAGGATATGCAGGAAATGGGCATGAAGCTCAGTGCGGATGACATTTACAACATCAATCACACCAGTCTGAAGGATGCTATTGTGATCTTTGGTGGCGGGTGTACAGGGGCGCTTGTTTCCGACCAGGGGCTGTTGCTTACCAACCATCATTGCGGTTATGGTTCCATACAACGGCACAGCAGTCTGGAAAATGACTACCTTACGGATGGTTTCTGGGCCATGAGTCGTGAAAAGGAGCTGCCCAACCCGGGTTTAAGGGTCACTTTCCTGGTCAGGATGGACGACGTGACAGCAAGAGTGCTGGAGGGAATAGACGACAATATGCGTGAGAAGGTGAGGGATTCCATTGTCCGCAGCCATATCGATGCTATCGTGAGGAGCGTGGAGGATACCTCCGGGTACAAGGTGGTGATAAGGCCTTTTTATCATGGGAACCAGTATTATATGTTTATTAACGAGGTTTTCAAAGATGTACGGCTGGTGGGTGCGCCGCCTTCCAATATTGGCAAGTTCGGAGGGGATACCGACAACTGGATGTGGCCCAGGCATACGGGCGATTTTTCGGTATTCAGGATTTATGCTGATTCAAACAATAAACCGGCGCCATATTCTGATAAGAATGTTCCTTACAAACCAAAATATTTCTTTCCTGTATCCCTTAAAGGTGTTGATAAAGGTGATTTTACCATGGTATTCGGTTACCCGGGCTCAACTGAGCAATATATTCCTTCATTTGCAATAGAACCCCTTTTCGGACATAAGAATCCATTACGGATTGAAATGCGGGGGAAAGTCCTGGATATTTACAATAAATACATTAACCAGGATGACCTGATCAGGATACAATATGCCTCCAAATCGGCAGGGGTAGCCAATAGCTGGAAAAAGTGGATAGGGGAGAACCGTGGGATACTCCGCACCGGGATCATTGAAAGGAAGCAACAGCAGGAACGTGAGTTCATTGAATGGGCCGGAGCTGATAGTCAGAGGGCAAAAAAATATGCCAAGCTGCTTCCTGAATATGAAAAAGTGTACGAGGAGATAACACCCCTTGATATAGCCATGACCTATGTAACGGAAGTGGGTTTCAGGATAGAGATACTCCGTTATGCACTTGGATTCCGCAGGATGGTTGAGGCAAGCGAAAAAGGAATGGACGACACACAGTTGGCAACCTTGCTTGAGTCGTATCATGTTGCGGCGCAACGGCATTTCAAAGATTATCAGGAAAAGGTTGACAAGGAAGTATTCATCACCCTGTTGACTGAGTATTACCGTCAGGTGGAACAGGAATTTCAACCCACTGTATTCAGGGAGATTGCAAAGAAGTATAATGGAGATATCAAGGCGTATGCCGGAATGGTCTTTGAAAAGTCCTTCCTGGCTTCGGAAGAGAAAGTCCTTTCCTTCCTGGATACCTATAAGCCATCTGCTTATAAGAAAATCCTGAAAGACCCCGCTTACAAGCTTGCTTCGGATATTTACTCGGTTTATCAGGAAAAGATCATCCCGGATATCTTTGTTTTGTACGATAGGGCCGACAGCCTCCAGCGCATATACATGAAGGCATTGATGGAGTTTGAGCCGGAGCGCCGTTTTTACCCGGATGCCAATTCCACCTTGCGTGTTTCCTACGGGCCTGTCATGGATTATTCGCCGGCCGACGGGGTGGAATACGGCTATTATACGACCCTCGACGGCATAATGGAAAAGGAGAATCCAGATATTTACGACTATGTGGTTGAAGACAAGCTAAAAGAGCTATACAGGGAAGAGGATTACGGACGTTACGCAGATAAAGACGGAAGTTTGCGGGTATGTTTCACGGCCATGAACCACACCTCCGGGGGTAATTCCGGAAGCCCGGTCATCAACGCCACCGGCGAACTCATCGGCCTGAATTTCGACCGTTGCTGGGAAGGCACCATGAGCGATATTGTCTATGACCCTGAACAATGCCGCAACATCAGCCTCGACATCCGTTACTGCCTGTTTATCATGGATAAGTTCGCAGGAGCCGGGCATTTGGTAGAAGAGATGGAGGTGGTGGAGTAAGGGAGGGATGCCGACTGGATACGGGGATAGGGTGATGCAGGTTATTGGGGCTGGGTACTGGGGAACTGGGTACTGGGGAACTGGGTACTGGGGAACTGGGTGCTGGGGAACTGGGTGCTGGAGAATTGGGAATTATAGAAAGTTGAATATTGATTCAATGAAGCTTGGGAGAAATAACTGTTAAATTTTCATTAACAGATGACATCACCACCAGGGGAGAAGTCATCTGATTAAAACATATTTTTCTAACTTACAGACCTTATCCTTAAACAGCTAGAAACAGATCACCAAGATTGAATAGTAATAAGGTTTCTAATAAGTTATAATCACTTTTTTTGATTCCAACCTTCTTTCCATATCATAAAGTAATACAAGATAAATTCCCGACGAAAGTTTATAATCACAAAGATGAATTGCTTCTTGAGGATTTACAATCATTTTGATCTTATTCCCAAAAGAGTCAATAATTTGTATAATAGGTGCCTTAAATCTAGACGGGTCAATAAGTTCAATATTTACATTTTTTGAAGGATTATTATAAACCCTTATAAACTCCTTTTTTCTTGTGCTAACTTGATGAGAGAAAAGAATTGCATTAGTATTATTTCGATCAGGAATTGGTTCCTCGCCACAATCAGGACCAGGGGCAAGTTGAATAATTTCAATCGTTTCTTTATCATATTTCCAATTCCCATATACTGCGTTTGTATCACAAATAAGGATCCCTTTCTCTTCTTTGTCTGTTCCTATAAATTTTGCATTCATTATTATTGTACATGGTTCAATAGTAATTGCAATTCTATTATTCAGTTGGTAGGTTGACCAAGGCTCTGCATTAATATCCTTATTAACTGGGGTTGGATAATATCGCTCAAATTCAAATATGAATGGTTTGTTATACCAATAATCTTCATAATATTTAAGTACTTCATTATCCTTATCAGGATATTTGCCATGTAAAGTAAGAAATTTATAGTCTCGTGGGAAAGTTAAATTAGCATTAACAAATACATGTGAGGGATTATATATTATTTTTTCATAGGGGTTTATTAATGTTAAATCTATACTATTGTTAATCTCATAGACATGTTCCTTGCCCTCAAGTATTGATCCTGAGGCGTCATAACCAGCCCAATATTGACCATTTGCATTTAGTAGAGGAGCATCTAATAATGCATATGAACAGGGATGTATATGATCAACATATTTCCACGAAGGCGTAACTAAAAAGCCGCTATTAATTGGCTGTTGGTTTGGATTGTAGTATAATTCATATGTTTCGCAAACGTCAAAGTTTTCCAATACCTCTTCGGGTGGAAAGTAATTGACAGAGCCAGATGCATCCTCAGGTGGTTGCCAACCACTATCATAATCAGGATGATTTGTTATTTGTACTAAAGGATTATAAACAAAATTACAATTCATAAAAGTTGGTCTAAAACAAACATCGATAGTTGGATTAATAAAATCATTGAATTCACCGCCACCATTTGTACTAACAAAGGGATATCCTTTCATAGTGCCACGAGTATTGTCATAAATCCAATACAATGAGTCAACAATGTTATCTTCAAGACTTGGTCCACAATGAAAATATACTGTATGCTTAATAATGGTGTGAGGAAACCAAACATCTTTTTGGTTATCATTGCTACATGGAATGGGTACATAGAACCCTGCACTAATTAAACCATAGTCACCCTTGCACATTTTATAAACACCTTCATCATCACAAATGTAATTATTCTTTATTTTACTAAATATATTCCAATATCCATAATCCCAACCCCATCCCCAATAATCATAAACATCCCCACCTTGATTATAATGTTGTTCAAGTTCTCCAAAAGAATAACCTTCTGCAAGTTGTACGTCAAAACATCTATAATCATAAAGGTTTGAGTGTAAGTTCACCTTTGTATTTGTATCGTTGTCATCTAAATATTTTGGTATAAATGGGAATGAAACAATTTCCATTTTAAAGGATTTTGCAGCTTGATTGTAATTTTTGTATATAGAATTCCAGTATATATCTTTTAAAAATACTTGATATTCTCCATCCCAACCAGGAGGAATGAAATCTGAAAATCTACTTTGTCCAGTATGATCTGAGTATGCATCATCTATATTCTGCCCAACTAAACAAATTGGGAAAAGCATTCCTAAGAAAAATAATTTCTTCATAATTGTTATTTTTCCTAATATATTTATTTTATGTATATCATTTTTTTAATTAAAGATTGATTGCAACCTCTAATAGTAATAAATATAAGTCCAGAACAATTATCAGTGGATGGATTCCATATGATTTTTTGGACATCATTGTTTGATATCTTAATCATTTGTTCATGCAAAATATTTCCGGATTGATTATAAATTCTAATTTCAAATTCACAAGCCTGCTTGGAGTATATCTGAATTATTGCTTTATTATGAAAAGGATTTGGCATAGTTAGAATAGCAAGCTCTTCTTTTTGTTTTAACTGATTGAATCCTACTATCCCCCCATTATCAGTATAAAAAATATTCCCCAATTCTCCAACAACCCATCCAGAGTTATGATCACAGAAGTAAATATCCATTAAATTATTTGAAGTATTAATTGGTTGACTATACCAATTCAATCCTATATCGGGTGTATAGAAGATTTTTCCATCATATCCTGCAATCCATCCATTATAGTCATTAAAGAAATATATGGATTTGAGAGATGATGTAATTGGCAATATTTTTAAATCCCAAAAATCTCCACTATTATGAGTAAATAAAAGTTTACCATTGTTACCAACGATCCAACCAACAGAGTCATTCAGAAAAAATATGTCATTAAGTGAAGAATATGTTGGGCATTCCTGCTGTTCCCAGTTTAATCCAGCATCATTTGTATATAATATTAATCCCTCCTCACCACATATAAATCCCTGATTAGGATTTGTAAAGCAAATGCTATTTAAATCTTTTGTTACTCCTGAATTCTGACTTATCCAGTTAAAACCACCATCTGTTGATTTTAATATCTCTCCCATACTACCACATATCCAGGCGGTAGATGGATTAATGAAATAGATGGTGTAAAGATCATTAATAGAGTTACATGCCTGAATATTCCAGTCTGTTCCGCCATTTTGAGTGAATAAAATAGTACCATTATTACCTATTGTCCAACCATTCATTTCATCGGCAAAGTATATATCATGTAAAATCTCATTGCCTATATTATTCTGTATTGTCCATTTTTCACCTGCATCAATAGTTTTCAGAATTGTGCCGTTATAACCAGCAGCCCAAGCAATATTATTGTTTAAAGAAAAAATACTTTGTAGATATTCAATGCTTCCCTTTGTTAAAGCTAACCAATTTTCCCCTCCATCTTCTGTATTAATAATTTGTCCAAATTGACCAACAGCCCATCCAGTCGTCTGATTTATAAATTGAACATTCAGAAAATCAGAGGATATAGGATTACTTTGTTGGATCCAATCATCTCCAGAATTATTGGTATATATTATGAAACCATTATTCCCAACCGCCCAACCGTTCAAATGATCTGCAAAAGATACACTATTAAGATCTTCAATAATATTTGGATATTGAGTTGTCCAACAATTGCCCCCGTCATTTGAATACTTAACCTTTCCATTTTCACCAACAATCCATCCGTTATAGTAATCCGAAAAATAGATACAATTATAGGAGGCAATTGCTCCTAAACTTCCTTTGTTCCATGTATTTCCACCATTTAAGGTATAATGATATTCTCCATTATATCCAGCGCACCATCCAGTATCTTGATTGATAAAAAATATTGTTTTTAGAGCATAAACTACTGAGGAGGGTTGAAGAGTCCAATTCACTCCACCATCAATAGTATTCATTATTTTGCTATTTGATCCAACAGCCCACCCCTTTAAATTATCAATAAAAAATATATCAAATACTATATGGTCAAATATTTTCCCTTGATGTAACCAAGTAAGACCCCCATCAGGAGTATAAAAAATATCAGCTGTACTCGTGCCAAACCAACCATTATTTTCATCTACAAACATTATACAAGGAATTGATGACGTAATTGAATCCAAAGATCTATCCTCCCAATTTAATCCTCCATCGAAAGTTACAAACACTTTTCCGTTGTCACCGGCAATCCATCCAGTATAATTATTTATAAAACAAGCATCATACAATGTTTCGCTAGTTGGAATAGGACTTTGTAACACCCATTGCGAAAGTGTAATGTTACATATACCAAAAATTGTGATAAAAGAAAAAATAACGGTTTTCATTTTCTGTATGGTGAGTAAATGGATGCCTATTTTGACAAGTTGTAAATATAGTAAAGTTTGTTAAAATTTGCGGTTGTTGAACCGAAAAGGAAAAAGAGCAAACTTCATTCATTAACAGATGACATCTCCCCCGGGGGAGATGTCATCTGTGTTCCGAAACCAGAATGCCGATGTTGAACGGCTGGTGTTAATTAAATAACAACAAATTTCCTCATCCTTGCCCCACTTCCTGTAATTGTTGTAATTTTGCCGGGTGTCGGTTTCTATGATGCTGACATTTAAATCATTTCAAAAGAAAATAAGACAACATGCCGCAGGAAGAAAAGAAACCAAGACTTTTCAGCGAGTTTCCGCCGGTAAGCACGGAAGAGTGGGAAGCCCTGATCCGTGCCGATCTCAAGGGGGCGGATTATGAAAAAAAGCTGGTCTGGAAGACCGGGGAAGGCTTTGATGTAAAGCCATATTACAGGAAGGAAGACCTTTCGGAACTGGAGTTCCTCATGGAGGTCCCCGGTGAATTTCCATTTGTCAGGGGCGATAAAACCACTGCAAACGAGTGGTATATCCGACAGGACATCCGGGTAAACGACATTGAAAAAGCCAACGGGAAAGCCCTCGACATCCTGATGAAGGGCGTAGATTCGCTGGGCTTTATCCTGGAGGACAAGGAATACACTGAAAGTGACCTCGACAGGCTGATGAAAAACATTTTCGCCGAGATCGTGGAGGTCAACTTCGCCTGTCCGCCCGGACAGGCTCTGCAGGTCATGCAGCACCACTATGATCTGATTGTAAAATATAACCGGGATTTCCAGAAGATACATGGATTCATTGATTTTGATCCATTGGGTTATCTTCTGCTGAAGGGATCCTTTTACCAGAGCCGGGAGGAAAGCTTTGATACCGCTCGCCGTTTGATCGATATTGCTCGTCATTTCCAGCATTTCAGCGTTTTACAGGTTAACGGTTCCCTGTTCCGCAATGCCGGTTCTTCGATTGTCCAGGAACTGGCTTTCAGTCTGGCATGCGGTGCTGAGTACCTCACACAGCTCACAGATACGGGTGTTTCTGTCGACCAGGTAGCACCGAACATCAAGTTTACCTTTGCCACAGGCTCAAATTATTTCCTGGAAATTGCCAAGATCCGTGCAGCAAGGCTTTTATGGGCATCCATAGTAAAAGCATACGGCCCGTCGGATAATGAAATTGCACTTATGAGGGTGAATGCCGTTACACTCGACTGGAACAAGACCCTCTATGACCCTTACGTGAATATGCTGCGAACAACAACGGAGGCCATGTCAGCAATCATTGCCGGGGTAGATTCCCTAACGGTAAAACCCTTCGATAGCATTTTTGAGGAGCCGGGCGACTTTTCAGAGCGGATAGCCCGTAACCAGCAGTTGTTGCTGAAAGAGGAATCTTATTTCGACAAGATCATTGATCCTGCAGCCGGCAGTTATTATATTGAGAACCTTACGGCATCCATAGCCGAAGAGTCGTGGAGATTATTCCTGGAAGTAGAATCCCAAGGTGGTTTTATCGAAGCCTTCAGGCAGGGATACATTCAGGAAGTAATAGCAGAAACGGCCAGGGAGAAAGACAAAGATATTGCTACGCGCAGACAGGTCATCCTGGGAACAAACCAGTACCCAAATTTCGGGGAACACATTAGCAAGGAGGTTGACCTGACTGTATTTGAAGAAGATGACGAAAAAGTGGCAGGTGCCATGGCGGAGACGTTGAAGTTATACCGGGGAGCACAGGAATTTGAGCGTTTGCGTTACGAAACCGATCAGTATGCATTGAAGAGCGGTCGTCCGAAAGCATTTATGTTCACTTTCGGGAACCTTTCGATGCGCATCGCAAGGGCACAGTTTTCCTCAAATTTCTTTGCCTGTGCGGGTTATGAGATTATCGACAATCTTGGTTTCGCTGCCATTGACGAGGGAGTGGAAGCTGCCCTGAAACAGCAAGCGGAAATCGTTGTGATATGTAGTTCCGATGAGGAATATCCCGTGATTGCCCCGGAGATATATGCCAAACTGAATGATCGTGCCATAGTCGTGATAGCCGGCTACCCGAAAGAAAGCCTGGAAATGTTGCAGGCAGCCGGCATCAGGCATTTTATCCATATCCGGTCGAATGTCCTGGAAACCTTAAGGGAATTTAATAAAGAACTGGGTATTATTTAATTTAAAAATGATTTACGGATGAAACCTAATTTCCAACACATCGATTATAAGTCTGTGCGGTCGAAAGAAGCAGATATTCCATCCTGGGAGCACAGAAGCCATATTGAGGCAGGCTGGATAACCCCGGAAAAGATAGCAGTGAAACCGGTATACACAGCCGCCGACCTAAGGGAAATGGAACATCTGGATTATGCGGCAGGACTTCCGCCTTTTCTTCGGGGGCCTTATTCGGCCATGTACGTTATGCGTCCATGGACCATCCGTCAGTACGCAGGTTTTTCCACGGCAGAGGAGTCGAATGCTTTTTACCGCCGCAATCTGGCGGCCGGCCAGAAAGGATTATCCATTGCCTTTGACCTGGCCACTCACCGGGGATATGACTCCGATCACGAGAGGGTTGTAGGTGATGTAGGCAAGGCAGGTGTTGCTATCGATTCCATTCTCGACATGGAGATATTGTTCAAGAGCATTCCATTGGATAAGATGTCGGTTTCGATGACCATGAACGGGGCTGTCTTGCCGGTAATGGCGTTTTATATCGTGGCTGCGCTGGAGCAGGGAGTGAAACTGGAGCAGCTTAGCGGCACCATCCAGAACGACATCCTGAAAGAATTCATGGTCAGGAACACCTATATTTATCCGCCATTACCCTCCATGCGAATCATAGCCGATATCTTTGAATATACGTCGAAGAATATGCCCAAGTTCAATTCCATCAGCATTTCGGGGTATCATATGCAGGAAGCCGGTGCCACGGCTGATCTTGAACTTGCCTATACGCTGGCCGACGGGCTGGAATATATCCGTACAGGCATACAGGCCGGGATGGATATCGATACTTTTGCACCGAGGTTATCCTTTTTCTGGGGCATAGGTATGAACCACTTCATGGAGATTGCCAAGATGCGGGCTGCCCGAATGCTATGGGCTAAGATCGTGAAGCAGTTCAATCCAAAGAATCCCAAATCCATGGCATTACGAACGCATTGCCAGACATCGGGCTGGAGTTTGACGGAGCAGGATCCTTTCAACAATGTAGCCAGGACCTGCATTGAAGCCATGGGTGCTGTCCTGGGCCACACGCAAAGCCTTCATACGAATGCTCTGGATGAGGCCATTGCTTTGCCCACCGACTTTTCCGCGCGAATTGCCAGGAACACGCAAATATATATCCAGGAAGAGACCCAGGTGACACGGAATGTTGATCCCTGGGCAGGATCCTACTATGTGGAAGCGCTTACGAATGATATCGCTCATCGTGCCTGGGAGTTAATCAGTGAAGTGGAAGAGCTGGGAGGTATGGCAAAGGCCATCGAGACCGGATTGCCGAAGATGCGTATTGAGGAAGCTGCCGCCCGCAAACAGGCCAGGATCGATTCACACAAAGATACCATCGTTGGAGTGAACAAGTACCGGCTGGAAAAGGAAGACCCGATAGAAACCCTTGAGGTTGACAACAGCGCCGTGAGGGAAGCACAGATAAGACGGATCAATAAACTGAAGGCATCCAGGAACGAAGCGGAAGTGCAGGAAGCCTTGAAAGCCATCACCTATTCCTGCGAAACCGGCGAAGGCAACCTGCTGGAGCTTGCAGTTGACGCTGCAAAGAAAAGAGCAACCCTGGGAGAGATCTCCTTTGCCTGCGAAAAGGTCTTTGGCCGTTACAAAGCAGTGATCAGGTCTATTTCAGGTGTTTATTCTTTCGAATCGAAGGGAGACAGCAGTTTTAGCAAAGCATGTGAGTTAGCGGATAAGTTTGCCGAACTGGAAGGAAGAAGGCCCAGGATCATGGTCGCCAAGATGGGCCAGGACGGGCACGACAGGGGTGAAAAGGTAGTAGCTACAGGATTTGCAGATATAGGGTTCGATGTTGACATCGGGCCATTGTTCCAGACTCCTCAGGAAACGGCACGCCAGGCAGTTGAGAACGATGTGCACATAGTGGGGGTTTCCAGTCTGGCTGCAGGGCATAAGACACTGGTCCCTCAGTTGATAGAAGAACTGAAGAAACTCGGTCGTGAAGACATCATGGTGATTGTTGGAGGCGTAATCCCACCCCAGGATTATGACTTTCTTTACAAAGCCGGGGCAGTAGCCATTTTCGGTCCCGGAACCGTGATTTCCGACGCAGGGATCAAGTTGCTGGAGATTTTGATTGAATCGAGGAGTTAGCAGATGACATCTCCCCCGGGGAAGATGTCATCTGTATCACATATCCAAATTATACTGCACCGCTAAATCCATAGAGCCCAACTCCAGCGCCAGTAAATTTCCAAACCCGGAACGGTCTTTCATGTAAACGCCGTTATCAAGATCGATGACCTTCAGTTCGGGATGATCCCTGAAATGATAAAGTAATTCGAGGTTAATGGGGACATGCCCGTGAATAATGGTTTTATTGCCGATCCGTTCCGGTTCGTTTAGAAATTCCCGTATCCAAAGCATGGCATGTTCGTCCTCAAAAGGATCCTCCTTGCCGAAGTTCAACCCGGCATGTACAAGGAGGAACTGATCAAGATCGATATACAATTCCAGGTTTTCAAGCCAATGGATATATTTTTCCGGAATATCGCGCAGGTTTTTCACCCCGAAACTGTTCATACATTCTTTCCCGCCGAAGTGGGTCCATTCTTTTTTTACCTCATTTTTTTTACCAAAACCCAGGAACCCTTTTTTTTCAGGCTCGGCATAATAGGCTTTCAGGATGTATTCCTCATGGTTTCCCTTTAAAAGGCGGATATTATACTCTTTTTCCTGGAGGCTCATGATATAATCGATCACTCCCTTAGAATCGGGGCCGCGGTCGATATAATCGCCCAGGAAATACAGCCAGTCATGTTTGGAAGGGTTGATCTGATAATCTATCAGTGACTGCAGGGTTTTGGAGCAGCCATGGATGTCGGGTATGACCCAATGCTTTTTCATCCGGGTTACTTCTTTTTAGCCTGGTTGGCAACCTGTTCCATCAGCTTTTTTATCACTTCGGGGTCTCCCAGGAAGTAATCTTTCAGCAGGTTCATATCATCATCGAATTCAAAAACGTAGGGAATTCCAGTGGGGATATTGAATGCCAGGATATCCTCATCGCTCATATCCTTGAGGTATTTAACCACAGCCCTAAGGCTGTTACCATGGGCAGCCACCAGTACTTCTTCGTAGGCTTCGAGGTTAACGGAGATTTCATTTTCCCAGTATGGAACCATGCGGTCAACCACATCTTTGAGGCATTCTGTCATGGGGATATCTTTTTTATTCAGTTCTGCATAGCGGGGATCCTTCAGGGAGCTACGTTCATCATCCTCTGTCAGGGGTGGGGGAGGGATGTCGTAGCTTCTTCTCCACAGGAGTATCTGTTCATCGCCGTATTTGTCAGCCATTTCGGATTTGTTCAATCCCTGTAGCATACCGTAATGTTTCTCATTCAGCCTCCAGCTTTTGTCAACCGGGATCCACATCAGGTCCATCTCTTCCAGCACAAGCCAGAGGGTCTTGATGGCCCTGGTAAGGTAAGAGGTATAAGCCAGTTTAAACCGGAAGCCATTGTCTTTCAGTACTTTTCCGGCTTCAATGGCTTCTTCTGTTCCTTTTTCCGAAAGGCCGACATCGGTCCAACCCGTAAACCTGTTCTCTTTGTTCCAGACACTTTCACCATGCCTTAGCAAGACTAATTTTTTCATATCCTTGATATTAAATTGATTATAATAATGTTCATGCTCAATAGTTTAAGCAAAATTAGAGAATTATTGAATATTGGGGCATCCTTATTTTTTCTATTTTCGCAGGATAGCGAATAACCTAAATTATTGTTATGACCTCATATCGAAGGCTAAACAACCTCACCGGCTGGATCATATTCCTGATCGCCTCAGTTGTATATATTTTAACAGCTGAACCGACAACAAGTTTTTGGGATTGCGGGGAATATATTTCCACCGCCTTTAAATTACAGGTGGGTCATCCTCCGGGGGCGCCATTCTTCCAGTTACTTGGGCGTTTTTTCTCCCTGTTTGCTTTTGGGGATAACAGCCAGGTTGCCTTTATGATCAACACCATGTCGGCTCTGTCGAGTAGTTTTACCATACTTTTCCTGTTCTGGACAATCACCATGCTTGCCAAACGATTGGTGATCAGGGGTGGGGAAGAGATGACAAAGGCCGGGATGTGGACGATCCTTTCGGCAGGAATCGTAGGCTCTCTTGCTTATGCCTTTTCCGATTCGTTCTGGTTTTCCGCGGTGGAAGGAGAAGTATATGCCATGTCATCGCTGTTCACCGCGATGGTTTTCTGGGCTGTACTACGTTGGGAGCAGGTTGCCGACGAAAAGCATGCCGACCGCTGGCTTATCCTTATTGCATACCTGATGGGTTTGTCAATCGGGGTGCATCTGCTGAACCTGCTTGCCATTCCTGCCATCGGATTGATAATATATTTCAGGAAGTATCGCAACTATAAATTCTGGAGGGTGATATTTGTCATCCTGGTCAGTTTTCTGGTACTTGCTGCCATCATGTATGGCATCATACCCGAAACACTTACCCTGTTTGCCAACACCGAGCTTTTATTTGTCAATGGAATGGGTTTGCCTTTTCATACCGGGACGATCGTTCTGGCAGTGGTATTGATCTCCTTGCTGGTCATAGCGCTTATTTATACCCAGCGGCCCACGAGAAGGTTTAAAATGTGGGTTTATATCCTGGGTGGGATTATGGCCCTCTTTTTTCTGTTGGAAAGCGATAGTGCCGGTTCATTTTTTCTCAGAATCGTCATTCTCGCCATTGTAGCCGGATTTTTCTTTCTTACCCGCAAACTGGCTGCTTTGCAGAATACCGTCATTTTATCCCTTGTTTTCATCCTCATCGGTTACTCTTCATTTATCATGCTGGTGATACGTTCCAACGCGGAAACCCCGATCAATGAGAATAGCCCGAAGGATGCGATCAGCCTGTTATCCTATTTGAATCGTGAGCAATACGGTGACTGGCCCTTGCTGAAGGGTCCGTATTACAATGCGCCGGTGATTGGGCAGGAAGACGGCAAACCGGTTTACATGCGCGACAGCTCGAAGGGCAAATATGTGATCAAGGATGACCGCAAAGGAACAAAACTGGTATACGATCCGGAATATATAACGATATTCCCCAGGATGTGGAACAATACGGAAAGCCGTTATATTGAGGATTACAAGAGGTGGGCCGGTATCAAGGGTGATCCTGATGGAAAAAGGAAACCAACATTCGGCGAAAACCTCAGGTATTTTTTCGATTACCAGCTGGGGCATATGTATTTCCGGTATTTCATGTGGAATTTCGCAGGAAGGCAAAATGAAATACAGGGACATGGTGACCTTTTGCATGGTAACTGGCTGAGTGGGATCACCTTCCTTGACGAAATGCGTCTGGGGCCACAGAAGAACCTTCCTGACAATATGAAAAGCAAAGCCAGGAACACGTATTATTTCCTTCCTCTTATCCTGGGATTGTTCGGGCTCTTTTATCAATTCCGCAAAAAGTATCACGACGGGCTGGTAGTGACTTTGTTGTTTGTGATGACAGGCCTGGCCATTGTGGTTTACCTCAATCAGCATGCGCCGCAACCCCGTGAAAGGGATTATGCTTACGCCGCTTCCTTTTATGCATTTTCCATCTGGATCGGACTGGGAGTGATATACCTGGTTGAAAAACTGAGTCGGTATTTAAAGCCTGTCACCAGTGTACTCATAGTTGGCATTGCCACTGTTTTGCTGGTTCCGGCAAATATGGGTTACGAAGGATGGGATGATCACAGCCGTTCGGGACGCTATACCGCACTGGAAGTGGCTAAATGTTACCTGAATTCCTGTGAACCCAATGCCATTTTGTTTACAAACGGCGATAACGACACTTTCCCTCTATGGTATGCCCAGGAAGTTGAGGGTATACGTACCGATGTGAGGGTTTGCAATCTGAGCCTGCTCAGTGGCGACTGGTACATCAGCCAGATGCAGCGAAAGGTTTATGATGCGGATCCGGTACCCTTCACTCTGAACTACGACCAGTACAAGCAGGGAACACGCGATGTTGTGTACCTCATTGAAAATGAAAACATCAAAGGCTATGTGGAATTGAAGGAACTTTTCAACATTATGAAAAGAGATGAAGATAAGCTGAAGATACGTTCGGGAGGACAAACCTTTGATTATTTTCCTGCAAAGAAGTTCAGGGTATCTGTTGATTCAGCGGAGGTTATTGCTAATAATGCAATTCCTGCAGAATTTGCCGACAGAATTGAGGATATAGAATGGACGGTCAACACCCAGGGTGTTGGAAAGAATCACTTAATGGTGCTGGATTTGATAGCACATATTGACTGGACACGGCCGGTATATTTTTCGACAACCACAGGTGATGATGCGTATCTTGGTATTCAAAAGTATTTTGTTCAGGAAGGTATGGCCTACCGTTTAATCCCGGCCAGGATCAAGAGTCCTGACCATCAGGTCGGAGGGGTTAGCACTGAGGCAATGTACAACAACCTGATGAACCGTTATAGCATCAGCATGGCCGATTCCACGCTATTCTGGAGTGAAGAGAATATACGGGCTGCGATGAATCTGAGAAATATCTATGGCAGGCTGGCCCAGGAACTTATACGCCAGGGGAAGAAGGATTCGGCAGCATTGGTGGCCGACAGGATTACGGAAATCATCCCCGATGCCTCAATACCTTATGATTATTTTGTTGTCCCTGTGGCCGATGCATATTATAAGTCAGGCAGGACGGATAAAGGAGATGCCATCCTGGTAAAACTCTACGATCATACCCTGGACAACCTATATTATTTCTTCAGTTTTACAGGAGATAAAGCAGAAAAGGTTGACTTTCAAAGGCAGCAGAACCTTGCCATGATGCAGGAAATTTATCGGTTGGCATTGGAGAATCAAAGGGAAGATATTGCCGGTGAATCGAAAAAGATATTCGATCAGTATTACCAGCGTTATGTTGGACAACCCTTTAACCGATAATTTTGAATTATCTCAAGCCATCCTGGTTAATGAGGAACCTGTATGGTCCCGGGCTTATCTGGAGGGTCCGAAACGGTAAGAATTCTCTGTATCTTACCTTTGACGACGGGCCCCATCCTGATGTAACCCCGGCTGTACTTGATATCCTTGATCATTTTGATGTAAAGGCAACATTTTTCTGTGTTGGCGATAATGTCCGCAAATACCCCGAGGTTTATGCGAAAGTTATTGGCAAAGGACATAGGACAGGCAACCACACTTTTCATCATCTTAATGGCTGGAAATCAGGATTTGAGGATTACATCCGGGATGTCGAACAATGTGCCGGTCTGGTATCCGGGGATTTATTCCGGCCACCTTATGGCAGGATCACCCGCAGGCAGGCCAAATGGCTTAAAGGGAAATACCGGGTAATCATGTGGACTGCTTTAAGCGGTGATTTTAACAGGGACCTGCAACCTGCAACCTGTCTAAGTAACGCCTTGAATATCTCCGGCAGAGGAGATATTCTTGTCTTTCACGACAGCCTGAAAGCAAGGGAAAATATGCTGATTACGCTTCCATTATTCCTGGAAGAGTGTCTGGGAAGGGGTTATGAATTCCGCTTGCTTTAAAGGGGTAATGAAGTTTTTACCATCTTTGTAAAATGAAGCACCTGAGAATGGGTAAGATTTGCAGACCGTTTATTTTTCCAATCATTATCACAATGCTTGTAGCGGTGCGTTGTGCCAATCCGGTAGCGCCTACGGGAGGGAGTAAAGACACCAATCCCCCGGTCATCATTGCCCTTGAGCCACCTAATGGCACTACTGATTTTCAGGAAGGACAATTTCGTTTGTCGTTTGATGAATTTATACAACTCAATAATGTAAACGACGAGGTATTTTTATCCCCACCTGCGGAATTACCTGAATTCAAGCTAAAAGGAAGATCCGTGCAGGTTACTTTCGAGGGGGATCTGGAAGACAGCACAACCTATTCGGTATTTTTCGGTAAAGCCATCAGCGACCTCAATGAAGGGAATGTGTTGCCCTATTTCACCTATGTTTTCTCTACAGGTCCGGTGCTTGATTCCATGAGCATCATGGGTGAGGTTGTGAATGCTTTTGATCTTAAGCCTCAGAAAGATGTACTGGTCATGTTGTATAAGTCATCATACGATACCATTCCCCTTGATTCGGTACCTTACCTGGTGCGGCCCCTTTATGTTACCCGAACCATAGAAGAAGGCGTTTTTGTACTGAACAACCTCCGTCCCGGTCATTTTAAGATATTTGCACTGAACGATATCAATAAGAATTTCCTGTTTGATCTTCCCAATGAGGATATCGCATTCCTGGATTCTCTTATTGTTCCGGAGTATTTTTCAACGCCTGTATTGGACACCTTGGTGCCGGATACAATTGGGGTTGCAATGGATTCCATCGTGCAGGATTCCGGTTATTATATGATAGTGGGGAATGATACCATACGTGTTTTTGAGGAGGATCAAGGACAGGATTCCATACCGGTGTTGGAGGAATTTCAGGAACAGGATTCCATTATGGCGGATACAAGCCTGGTGTTGCAGGATACATTGTTAACAGACAGTGTTGCAACTCAGGAAAAGCCGGATTACAATCATTATAGATTATCCATGTTCCGGGAGGTAGACTCAACTCAGCGTTTGCTGGAAGCAAAGCTGGAAAAAGAAGCATTTTTGCGTTTTGTTTTCCGTTTTCCTGTTAAGCATCCCCATATTGTTGTTAGCGATACTGTGGTTGGGGATGAATGGAAGACGGAAGAATGGAACCGGGGAAGGGATACTCTTGTTTACTGGATAAGGAATGCGTTTACAGATTCCTTGAATCTGATTATCTCTGATGATACTCTTGTTTTGGATACAGTTAAGGTACCGCTTATTCAAACTGTACGGAAAGGCAGGATTAATAAGCAGGACAAGAAACCGGAACCTTTGAAGTTTTCTACCAATCTTCGGGGAGGAAAGATGGATCTGAACGGGAAGGCATCCATGATCTTTGAATATCCGGTGACGAATTTTGATTTTTCTCAGGTATTGTTAATTGAGGAGGCGGATACACAGTTCTTTGCTCCCGTTTTTATTGACACACCGGTCAACAGACGACTTTTATTCGATATACCCTGGAAGGAGTCTGCTTCCTACGAGATTATCATACCCGATTCCATTCTGACAGATTTAACCGGAAAGCAGAATGACAGCCTGAATTTCCGTTTTGGCACTCTTTCACCGGAAGATTACGGCATATTGAGAATGAAAGTAAGCATTTCCGACAGTCTTAACCCTTATGTTGTCCAATTGCTCGACGGCAAAGAAAAAGTATTGCGGGAAGCTGTGGTAGAAGGGGAGGCATCCCTGGAGTTTCAATATCTTCAGCCTGCAAAATATGTAATCAAAGCAATCCAGGACAGGAACCGGAACGGCCGTTGGGATTCAGGCAATTATTTGAAAGGTATTCAGCCCGAAAAAGTTTATTACTTTCCTGAAAGCATTGAAATCCGAGGCAATTGGGAGATGGATGAAGAATGGAACCTGATTCCGGAATAAAAAAAAGACCCAAAGGGTCTTAGTTGTGAATTGCTTAAACATTATAAGGATAATGAAATTATTAAATAACATTATCCTGAAAATCGAAAAAACAAATTTGGCAAGTTTGATAAAGAAGAGCAACAGAAAGTTATTACTTTCTATTCTTCATTGCACCTGTTAATGCAATCAATGATCTCCTTTAAAGTCTGACTCTTAAGGGAGTAAAAGATTTTCTTTCCATCCCTTTTTGATTCCAGAACACCTTTATTTTTAAGGATATTCAGATGATGTGAGGCAGAAGCCTGCTCAATGTTGAGTTTTTTATAGATTTCCGTAACGCTCATTTTCGCACCATTGTTCAAAAGCTCAATGATGGCAATTCTCATCGGATGTGCTATAGCCCGTAATTTACTGGCTGCACTTTCCAGTTTTGTGATTTCTAATTTTAATTTTCCCATAACCAAACATTTTTGCAAAAATATATAAAAATGATATAAATGGCAAATAAATATATAAATATCTCACCTCAGCTAAGAAAAAATTTTGGTAAAACGGAAGTTTTTCGCATCAAAAAGTCCTTTATCACTGAGTTTTAATTGTGGAATAACCAGGAGAGCCATAAAAGACAGAGTCATATATGGAGCATGTAGTTCAGATCCGAGTTTTTTTGCCTGTTTATCGGCCAATTCGTAATCACTGGCGACCTGGTATCCATCCTTATCAGACATCAGTCCTGCGACAGGAAGGGGAAGTATATGCTTGAAATCCTTTCCAATGGCAGCAATACCTCCTTTGTGCTCTATTAAAAGGTTGGCGGCTTCAGCCATGGCTTCATCAGTAGCTCCGGTAACGATGATATTATGGCTGTCGTGTGCCACTGAGGATGCGATAGCACCTTCTTTAAGTCCAAATCCTTTGATAAATCCGATAGCTGGTATGGCAGGATCATAACGGTTAATAACGGCAATTTTCAGGATGTCATCCATAGGACTACTTTCAGCAAAATCTCCATTACGTATTGCTTTGGACTCGAGGCTGCCAGTTATAAGCTGACCATCGATTGCTTGGATCACGCGGATATGGTCACCGGTAGCTTGCAGTTGAAAATCCTCCGTTTTAATCCTTTGAGCATTAAAATTGTTGATCGGTTCTGTTTGTATAGATGTTAAGAGTGATACCCCATTTTCTGATACTTTTTCGCCATTGATATAGGTTTTCAGGATATTGAATTCCTGCAGGTTATCGACCACGATAAAATCGGCGGGATCTCCGGGTTGGAGCAATCCTGCATCGAGTTTATAATGTTTAACAGGGTTGAGGGATGCGGCTCTTAAAACGTCAATAGGGTTGTAACCCATGTTCAATGCCCTTTTAACATGGCTGTTTATGTGTTCTTTAACAAGGTCATCGGGGTGGCGGTCGTCAGAGCAGAACATCACCATTTCAGGATTTTCAGCCAGCAAGGGTATAAGCTCATTGAAATTCTTGGCAGCACTACCTTCCCTGATGAGAATTTTCATGCCCAAAGCCACCTTCTCCCGTGCCTCTTCGATCATATAACATTCATGGTCAGTGCTTATCCCTGCTGCAATGTATTTTCGTGCATCCTCGCCCATGAGGCCGGGGGCATGGCCGTCGACCGGTTTATCCAGTCCATGGGCAATGTTGATTTTGTTCATTACCTCAGCATCCTGGGAAATAACTCCGGGATAATTCATCATTTCGGAAAGATAGTGGATTTCGGGCATTTCCAGGAGTTTCCTGACTTCATCAGGCCCAAGGATTGCACCGGAGGATTCAAAACCGGTGGCAGGCACGCATGAGGAAGCACCGAAAAAGAATTTGAAAGGTGTTTTCTTGCCGTTTTCTATCATGAACATGATTCCGGGGATACCCAATACATTGGCAATTTCATGAGGATCCGACACCGTGGCAACGGTTCCGTGCGTAACGGCAATCCTGGCAAATTCGGAGGGAACGAGCATGGAACTTTCGATGTGTATGTGGGCATCAATCAGTCCTGGTATAATATATTGATCCGGGACATTTGAGGTTTCCTCAATTCTTATTATCCTGCCATTCTCTGCAAAAACGGTACCGTCAAAGATCCTTCCGGTCACAACATCTATGATATGACCAGAAACAGAAAAGTAATTCTTCATGTATTCAGAGATTATCTTTATACAAATATAAAGGAAGGAGCCTTAACACCGGCAGAATTTTTATATACTGTAATAAATTCCAAACCACGATGTTGCAGGTCAGCAACAGCAGACTCGTAATGATTGGCAAAAGCCAGCATAAAACCGCCACCTCCTGAACCGCATAGTTTCATCGAGAATTTCCCATGATTAAGGCCATCTTCCCAAATATTCCGGAAATGGGCAGGGATCATGGCCGAAAAATTATGTAGCTGGAACGCCGATAGTTTTTGCAGACTATCTGTAAACACCTCCGTATCAGCCTTAAGCAGGGATGTGATGCATTGATCGTTGAGGGGTATCAGTTCCGATTGAATTCTGTCGTTGAAAGCAGTGACTTTGCACTGATTCATAAAATGCTTCACCAGGGGCTGGGTTTTTCCTGGTTTACCTGAATCCAGGAGGAATATGGCACCTTGTCGGGAAAACTGGTTAGGAGGGATATTCACAAACTGGATATCGGTTTTATTTCGGATAAGCAAGGGTCGCTGAAGAAAACAAAGCAGTGGGTCGAGGCCGGAACTGGTTCCATGGAAATAGGATTCCATAAGGGCAAATGTTTTCTTAAGATCGTTTGTTTTCTCCGGGCCAATAGGCTGACCAGGGTTTAAACCACTGTTGCCATAGCGTTCATAGATAGCTGCTACAAGGGCTCCTGAGCTACCAATGCCATAGCCTTGTGGAATGTTTGAACGAAAGTATAGTCCTGCATCAATATCCCGGAAAAGCTGTTCGAGATCCATTCCTGAAAAATATTCGCCTTCGAGTCGTAATAGTGCAAGATGGTCAGCATATTTTTTCAAGTGGCGGTTGGAGCGGATGGCCTCATCATAGTTTTTATTGGAATCCTGGTTAATAAAGCTGAATGTCCCCTCGAAATGAGCGTAGGGGATGGTTAATCCCATAGAATCGCAAATGACACTGTACTCTCCGAACAGCAATATCTTTGCATAAAATTTGCTGCTAATGTTCTTCATCGTTTTTCGTTTTTTAACAGTACAGGTCCGTTACCGGTTTCATCCTCAATCCTGTGATGGTTTTCACAATATCCAGGAAGTGTTTTTTCAATCCATGGCTTTATTGCATCCGATTCTGAAGCAGGGTAGATTAAATGCACATTTGGCCCGGCGTCTAGGGTAAAACAAACATTTAATTGCCTTTGTTCCCGTATTTTCTTTATTTCCTGCAAAATATTTAAAGTATCCGGTTTAAGCAGGGTATAACCATTCTGGGCTGACATCATGAGGGAATGCAAAGTCAATGCCTCATTTTCGGTGATATCCTGGAAAACCTGCCAGTTTCCGGTTGTAATAGCCTTCAGGATGGAAGAGAGGTTAGCATTAGCCTGTCTGTAGCGGGCTTCTGCAAAGGGATGACCGGTCATGGATGCATGTCCCATGGAACTTGAAACCTGTTTTTCACCTGAATCGACAATTAATATGGTATCTTTCAGGTCGGCGAACAGGGGATGAACTTTCACAGGAACGGGAATGGCAAAGTAATCTGATGAACCCGCAACATCGGGATGGTTCCCCCAGACCGTCATTCCACCGTAAACCGACCGTGAGGCACTTCCTGAACCTTGACGGGCCAAATCGGATGCCATCCTGAAAAAATCATCGTAATTATTACCACGGATGTTTTCGTGCCACGTGAGCAGGCATAAAGCCAGGGCGCTGAATCCGGATGCCGAGGATGCAATGCCCGCTGAATGTGGGAAAGTGTTGTGAGTTTTTATCCTGAATGAAAAAGATCCTATCTCCGGGAAATGTTTCTGGAGCTTTTCAAAATAATTCTGTATCCGGGTCGTGAATTTCTCAGATTGATTACCATCAACAAGGATTTCAGGAGAGTTAGTATTGGCCGGCTGATATTGCAAAACGGTTTCCGTATAGGCATTCTTCAGTGTCATGCTAAGGGAAGGGTTGGCTGGGATCTGCCCGTCGAATTTCCCCCAGTATTTGATCAGGGCTATATTCGATGGGCTTCTCCAGGAAATGGTTCCCTCAAGACGATTGTTATTTTGCATTATTGCTCCCATCATGTCTGATGATTTGGTCAAATCCGTAAATTATATTCAGTCCTTTATTTTGGAAGTACTGCCGGATATATTCAATGCCATTGTTACTGGCAGCCAAAAGAAAATCACCTCCCCAGGCGCCCAGTGATTTGGTGATACCTTCAAAATCTCCAAACTCTGCTTCCTGTATCATTTTCATTCCCAGGAGGGAGCTGATGATCTTTTCATGTTCTTTGAGGAAATAGAGAAAATCGTTGAGTTTACGGCTATCTGCTATTTCTTTGGTAATCTGGGTAATCTGTTCGGATTCAGTAGTATGTTTGCTAATTTCTGACCTAAATTCAAGGATACTTGTTCTGGTATCCTGTTTTTTTCCGGAATAGATGAAAGCTAAATTAGCCCGGAAAGGAGGGTTGAAGTCAATTTCCTGGTATACAGGGTCTTTTCCTCTAAGTTGATATAAAACTGCCTGTTTTGCATGAGCGCAGGCAATATCATAACCTGAACCGTTTTCCAAAGCAAAATATAGGGTGAAAGGATCAATTTCTGCCCAATTTGCAATGTTGGTATATAGTGTAGAACTACTACCCCATCCCCATTCTTTCGAAAACTCCAGATTACTTTGTACCTTATATCCTTGATCGTGGATCAGAAAACGGGGATTCAGAATGGCTGCCATCCTGATTATTTCAATGAGTTTAGATGCTTTTAAGGGATCTGATGTGGAAATAATGTCCCATGAGTTCAGGTTAATTTCGCAGGAAAACCATATTCCTTCAGTATCTGTGCTTTCCCATAGAAGTCTGTTCCCATGTACCGGGCTGATATTCAGGGATTGACCTTTAATGAGAGGCAGGGCAAGGGCAAGAGCACCCTGCATCACGAGGTATTCACCGCTGAGCAGCAGTTTCCCGTTGGAATGTAGGGTGATATTCTTCAAAACGATAGGAATTAATTAGATCTCAGATTTGCGATCAATTCATTTACAGAACTGAAAGATACCTTTTTATCTTTAAAATACTCAACTGCCTTGTTTTTTTCCTGCGGTGAAACACCTATATGGTTCAGGATATTATATAAGTGCATGCGCATATGGCCAATTTGAATGCCTTTGGTTATAAGAGATTTGACGGCACCAAAGTTATTGGCCAGACCCACGGATGCCGCGATCATCATAAGCTGTTCGGCATCCGGGTTATTCAGCAAGCCCAATGAAAATTTGGCAAGGGGATGGAGTCCTGTTAAGCCGCCAACAGTTCCTAATGCCATGGGGATTGTAAGGCTGTAGTGAAAACGGTTATTTTCTATTTTGATGTCAGTGAGGCTCGCGTATTTTCCGTTTCTGGCCGCATAAGTATGACCTCCGGCTTCAATGGCCCTGAAATCATTTCCCGTGGCCAGGATTACTGCGTCTATACCGTTAAAAACACCTTTGTTGTGAGTTGTTGCCCGATGCACGTCGGCATGGGCGATTTGCACTGCTTTTTCAAACTTCCAGGCAAAACGCTCGGCGCTGAGGTTTTCGTCGCAGTTCTTAAAGGCGTCGATCTCGCATTCCACATATGTCTTTACCAGACATTCAGGAGTATAATTTGAGAGTATCGACATGATAATTTCGCAATACTTTTCGTGGCTTTCGAAGTTGTCCTGACGGGCGATAAATCTTGTCAGGATACCGGCAAATTCTTCCAGGATGGTATTGATGAAATTGGCACCCATGGAATCCACGGTATTGAAAGATGCTTTGATCTGGTAATAGTTATCAATTTCATGGGTCATATCCACCAAATCAATATCCAGGATCCCTCCGCCACGCTTTTCCATATTGGCTGTGAGGTGCCTCGTTCCTTTAATCATTTCTTCACGTAACCGAGGCATAGCTGCAATCAGTTTTTCTTTATTACCTTCCCAGATAAAATGCACTTGTCCTATTTTCTTAACTGCGATAACTTTGGCATGAAACCCTCCATGCTCGGCCCAGAATTTGGCACTGCTTGCTGCTGCAGCAACCACAGAACTTTCCTCGATCACCATGGGAATAAGGTATAAGGTATCGTTGATCAGAAAATTCGGTGCTATGCCATAGGGGAAGTTGAAATTAGAGATACTGTTTTCGCTGAATTCGTCCAGGAGGTTTTGAACAGAGGGGTTCTGATGCCAGAATGACTTCAGGATTTGTTCAGCCTCTCCCGGATTTTCAAAATAGCTTGTAACCTGCTTCAGTTTGTCTTCTTTGAATAATTTTGAGAAACCTTTTATGACTTGTACTCTTTGCATTTTGTACTTTTTTGTTTAATCAAAAAGATAAACAATTAAACACGAATAATGTTTATAAAAAAACTGCTATGATTAAATAATCGTAGAATGAATAAATTAGAAAATGATTGCCTGCTTATTCTGTTTAACTGAGTAAGGTGAAGTATTACCATTCTTCTTCCTGGTATTCTTTTTTAGGTTTCATGGCTTCTTTAAGGCTTGCAGCGAAAACATTTCTAACGTAATTATCGATTTGCTGCAGGTATTCCTCCCATTGGGGATTATAATTTGGGTCATTTTTATCGAGCCATTTTTCGATAGGATATCGTGATTGCTGGCGCAGGAGCAGTTCATCGACCGTATAGCGGTATCGTTCGTCCCGGGCCTCTATTTTAAAGGAATACAGGACCATACCGGCATGGATTTTATTTCCGTCTTTATCGGTTCTGAATAATTCGAACTGATGCCGGCCTTTGATAATACCGCTGGATGCGTCTCTTACTTTGGTAACATGGACAGGATTGGCAAAGAACTGGTGCAGCCATTCACTGGCCCGGTTAAACAGAACAGATTTGGTACCGGGTTCTGAGACCACTTCCTGATAAACGATCAGTCCGCTTGCTTCATCAATCGGAATATTAGCAGGAGTGGGAGGTGGGATGCTGTCTTGTTGGGAGAAAAGTTGTAAAGCCGGTAACATGGCAAACAGGATAAGAATTGTGTTAAGCTTTAATTTTGTCATTGTCATGTTTGTTTTGGCATTAAACAATAATCTGATTACAAATTTAAGGATAAATAAAAAACCCCTCGAATGAAGAGGGGTTTTTTAGTAATGGTTTAATGTATTTTAATACATTCCTGGCATTCCGCCGCCCATTCCGGGGCCACCGGGCATACCACCGCTTTCCTTTTCTTCTTTATGGTCGGCGAGTACACATTCGGTAGTAAGTAACATACCTGCAATAGAAGCTGCGTTTTCCAGGGCAACGCGGGCAACTTTGGTTGGGTCGATCACACCGGATTCGAAGAGGTATTCATATTCTTCGGTTCTGGCGTTAAAGCCGAAGTCGTCTTTACCTTCCCTGACTTTCTGAACAATGACGGAGCCTTCGAGTCCGGCATTTTCCACTATTTGGCGCATAGGTTCTTCCAGAGCTCTTTTAATAATTGCGATACCGATTTCTTCGTCTTCGTTTTCTGTCTCAATGTTGTCGAGTTCAGGAACGGCTCTCAGGTAAGCAACACCGCCACCGGGGATAATACCTTCTTCAATGGCTGCGCGAGTTGCGTTGAGGGCGTCATCGAACCTGTCTTTCTTTTCCTTCATTTCGACTTCACTGGCAGCTCCAACGTAGATAACGGCAACACCACCGGCAAGTTTAGCAAGTCTTTCCTGAAGTTTTTCCTTATCGTAGTCGGAGGTAGTGACTTCAATCTGGGCTTTAATTTGTTTTACCCTGCCTTCGATATCTTCTTTTTTACCTTTACCGCTGACGATGGTTGTGTTTTCCTTGTCGATGGTTACCTTTTCAGCTTCACCGAGGTAGCTTAGGTCGGAG
>JAHJRE010000087.1 GCA_018831055.1 Bacteroidota bacterium | reverse complement strand
GGAAGGGCATAATCAGCTACCAATGACCCCGGTAACAGCATTGAGCTTTATGATGTTCATTTTATTGTATGTTCCTTGTGTTGCAGTTCTGGCAGTGGTTAAAAAAGAGACCGGAACATGGAAATGGCCGGTTTTCCTGGCGTTTTATACAACTGTACTGGCATGGATCCTGGCTTTTGCAGTATACAGAATTGGAATGTTACTAGTATAAATATTAACATTCTATAGACCTTGGCTGTCAAGCCGGTTCAAAGCATCTATAGCAAGTGAATAATCAGGATTGATTACCAGGACCTGTTTGTAGTCAAGCCGCGCATTGGTGTATTCCCTGAGTAATTCCCTTGTAAAACCACGGTTATAATAGGCATCAGCATAAGAAGGATCAGCGGAGATCGCTCTGCTGAAGTATTCCTCCGCTTTCACATACTCCTCTTCAAAAACCAGAGCAATATAACCAAGGTTAAAAAGGGCATATTCATCCTGAGCGTTTATACTAAGAATTTTGGCATATAAGTCTTTGGCGGGTTCCAGTTCGTTGCTACCCTGATGGTACATGGCTAATGCATATAATGCATCCGTAGAAGAAGGCCTCAATCTGACCGCTGAATTCAGATAATCAAAAGCCCTCCTGTCCTTTTTTTCCGAAAATAATACGCCCAATTGCAAAAGTGCTTCAAAGTAGTCCTGATCCTGATTCACAGCCTTAACAAAATAGTCGACTGCTGAAAGTGTATCTCCGGTTTCCAGGCTTGCATACCCCCTGATAAAATATGCTACGGGGTTATGTGGCTTTAATTCCAGTGCCTTTGCCGTAAATTGAAATGCTTTGTCGTAACTTCTTACTATCAGTCCAAGTTCCGCCAGTTTCAAATATGCATCATTGTTAACAGGATCCAGTTCAATCACTCTTTCAAGCGATTCGGCAGATTGCCTGATCTTACCCTGTCCAAGGTAAATATCCGATAATGTAAGGAACAGACCGGGATTGGAAGGTGAAATCTCAATAGCTTTGCGAATATCCTGCAGAGCGGAGTTAAGCTGGTTCCTTTTCAGGAAATACCTGGCTCTTTGATTATACAAAGATACATCCAGAGAGTCTGACTTAATACTTTCGTTCAGGACTGACAGAGAATCCACTGCAGCGGTTTCATTTGAAGCGGATTTCATTTTATCCCCGCTACAGGACACGGAAAGCCAGCCGGCAAGGATTATCAGAATGACAGCAAGAAAAAACTTTCTATATTCCATGATGATGATTTCAAGCAATAGATCCAGCCAAAACATCTTTGATTTTATTTTCGACTTCTTCGGATAGTTCTGGGTTATCTAAAAGTAGTTTTTTAACCGCATCTCTCCCCTGCCCCAGTTTTGTTTCCCCATAACTGAACCAGGAACCGCTTTTCTTGATGATATTATAATCAACGCCCATGTCGATGATTTCTCCGATACGGGAGATTCCCTCCCCATAAACAATATCAAACTCGGCTTTACGGAATGGAGGAGCGACTTTGTTTTTAACCACTTTAACCCTGACTCGGTTTCCGGTAATATCCTCACCTTCCTTGATCTGGTTGGTTCTGCGGATGTCCAGTCGCAAGGATGTATAAAACTTCAGGGCATTTCCACCGGTTGTGGTTTCAGGGTTTCCAAACATCACCCCGATCTTCTCCCGAAGCTGATTAATAAAAACACAAACTGTTCCTGTTCTACTAATATTGGCGGTAAGTTTTCTCAGAGCCTGAGACATCAGCCTGGCCTGCAAACCCATCTTGGAATCGCCCATCTCGCCTTCAATTTCACTTTTGGGTGTCAATGCTGCCACTGAGTCGATGACAATTATATCAATGGCACCTGAGCGGATCAGGTTATCAACGATTTCGAGGGCTTGTTCGCCATTATCGGGTTGGGAGACCAACAGATTATCAATGTCAATCCCCAGCTTTTTTGCATAGAAGCGGTCGAAAGCATGTTCTGCATCTATAAATGCGGCGATACCACCGCTTTTTTGAGCTTCGGCGATAGCATGAAGAGCCAATGTTGTTTTACCGGAAGACTCAGGACCGTATATTTCAATAATTCTACCACGGGGATACCCACCTATACCCATAGCAAAATCAAGCCCTATAGACCCGGATGGAATAAAAGGTATATTTTCCACTACCTGATCACCCAATTTCATGATTGCCCCTTTGCCATGATTCTTCTCAATATTACCGATTGCCAATTCCAGGGCTTTCAGCTTGTCTTGCTTTGACTTATCGTCTGAACCAGTTTTTGCCATATATATGTTTGGATTAATAATGTTTTTATTCTTATTCGTATTCACTCAGGATCTGCTCTGTATGTTCCTTGGTTTTCACTTTATCGAAAACCTTTTCAATGGTTCCGTTCTCAGAGATAACAAAAGTGACGCGATTAATACCTTCATAAGATTTTCCCATGAATTTCTTTGGTCCCCATACCCCATACTCATTGATTATATCCTTAGCGGTATCAGCTATTAATGAGAAAGGCAGGGTAAATTTCTCTGCGAATTTTTTATGTGATTGTTCCGAGTCTGCACTCACTCCGATAACCGCGAAACCCTTATTGAGCAGAGCCTGATAATTATCCCTGAGGTTACAGGCTTCCGCGGTGCACCCGGGTGTATCGTCTTTTGGATAGAAATACAGGATGACCTTTTTTCCCCGGAATTGCTGCAAGGAAACTTCATCACCATTTTGATCGATTCCTTTGAAATCTGGGGCAATATCCCCTATTTTTAAACTTGCCATAAATATCTCCTTTCCGGCTAACGCAAAGATAGCCATTTTAGATGTTGTTGATTTTTATTAATTAGTACGAATTATTAACAAATGTCCCCCCCTTTAGGTTCTTTTTTTTTCATAGAAGCGGCAATGGCTCTTCAACCCGCATTCATCGCAAGCCGGTCTGCGGGCTTTACAAACATACCGGCCATGGAGGATCAGCCAGTGATGAGCCAGGGGAATCATTTCCCGGGGTATATGTCTGACAAGCTGCTTTTCCGCATCAAGGGGATTTTTCGCGTTCGTAGTAAGTCCCGTTCGCGCAGCTACCCTGAATACATGTGTATCAACAGCCATTGCAGGTTCATTGAATACAACAGAAGCAATGACATTGGCAGTCTTACGGCCGACACCGGGTAACTTTTGCAATTCCTCAATTCCGGATGGTACTATACCTTGAAATTCATTGACAAGGGTCTTTGCCATCCCGATCAGGTTTCGGGTTTTATTATTGGGATATGAACAGCTTTTTATCAATTCGTAAACTTCCTGATCTTCAGCAGCTGCAAGAGAAACAGGATCCGGGAAAGTTTCGAAAAACAATGGGGTAATAATATTCACTCTCTTGTCTGTACATTGTGCAGATAAGATCACTGCCACTAAAAGTTCATAAGGACTGGAATAAGACAGTTCCGTCCCGGCATCAGGATTATGTTTCCTGAAATAATCGAGAATAAATTCGTAGCGCTCTTGCTTTGTCAAGGAATTAATCAAACTAAAAAAACCCCGCCATAAGGCGGGGCCAACCAATAACTATTAACCTAATTGAGAATGATCCTCATTATTCCTGAATTTCTAGATTGCAGGATCAATAAAGCCTTTGAGTAGTTCATTATGTTGCGGATCAGGAAATCGTCAGGACCGGAATGAGATTGCTCCACTTCCTCTTCCTGATCATACTGCAACAAATAATGATGATTTTTAAGGGTAAAGGTTTTTTTCATAAAATTCCGGGTTGGTTTGACGTAAGTTTTCGCATTCATAACGCAATACCAACACGAATATTTCCCTTGCCCTTAAAATTTTATACCGATAAAATCACATTTTTCTCTTTAACCAGCTTTCTAAGATTGATCAAAGCATACCTCATTCTTCCCAACGCTGTGTTTATACTAACGTTTGTGACCTCTGCAATATCCTTGAAACTCATGTCGGAATAATGACGCATATAGAGTACCTCCTTCTGCTCAGGAGGAAGATATTCGATCAATTTCCGTACGTCACGATGTATTTGTTCCGTAACAAGGCTGTCTTCAATCGAGTCGTCCAGCAACGGTAAAAGGTCGAAAATATCGAACCCATCCACATCGTTGTCAACCACAGGAATACGTTTGGATTTTCTGAAATGATCTATGATAAGGTTATGGGCTATCCGCATAACCCATTGGATAAATTTGCCCTCTTCCTTATAGGATCCTGAGCGAATGGTGTTGATAACCTTAATAAAGGTATCCTGGAAAATGTCATCAGCCAGTTGCTTATCCTTAACAACCATAAGGATATAAGCATAAACCCTGTTTTTGTGACGATGGATGAGCTGTTCGAGACTGGCTTGATTACCTTCTAAATACTTAATAATTAGCTCTTTATCGCTAATGTTCGTGGCTTTCATATGCCTCCCTTTTTAGTCAGTATTGTTTAAAAAGGGTAAATATTTATTCGATAATCTTCCTCCTATAATTTAAGGTTGGTAATTCCGCATGAAATGGTAATTATGTTAATCATTGCATGCGTTATGTATGCAAAGATAACCAAATAATGATGATTTGCAAAATTTTTAGATAATTTTGTGACTTTTCAGCGAAAAAATTTTCCATGACAGGTAATGAACAGAAGAATTCTCCGGGAGAATTCATTCAAATACAGGGAGCCAGGGTACATAATCTGAAAAATATTGACACAAAAATACCCCGAAACTCCCTTACCGTTATAACAGGATTATCCGGTTCAGGCAAATCTTCCCTGGCTTTTGACACCTTGTATGCCGACGGTCAGAGAAGATATGTGGAAAGCCTGAGTGCTTATGCCAGGCAATTTTTAGGAAGGATGAGCAAACCTGAGGTGGACTTTATCAAAGGAGTTTCCCCTGCGATAGCTATAGAGCAAAAGGTTAATATCAGAAACCCGCGTTCAACCGTTGGTACAAGTACAGAGATCTACGAATATCTTAAACTTCTTTTTTCCAGGATAGGAAAAACCTATTCACCGGTATCGGGCAACCTTGTGAAAAGACATTCCGTTAGTGATGTTACCAACTTTATCCTTGGTCTTCCTGAATCAGACAATGTTCTAATTCTTGCCCCGGTTAAAATCCGGAGGAAAAACAACATGGAAGTATTTCTACAAACATTGTCGCAACAAGGCTTCACAAGAATTTTTCATAACAGTGAAATCATAAGGATCAAAGATATTAATAATGATTACTTATCCGGACTTAAAAATGAAAGTGCTCTGTGGGTTGTAATAGACCGGATAATCGTAGAAAAAAACGGTGAATCACAGTCCAGAATAGCGGATTCAGTTCAAACTGCTTTCTTTGAAGGAAATGGTGAATGTATCCTTATATATGGTAAAGATGGAGATCAGGTTAAGAAAGTTTTCTCAAATAAATTTGAACTGGACGATATCACATTTGAAGAGCCTACGGTTAATCTTTTCGCATTCAATAATCCATATGGTGCCTGTAAAAAATGCGAAGGTTTTGGAAGCATTATTGGAATAGATGAAGACCTGGTAATCCCTGATAAAAGCCTGTCAATCTATGAAGACGCCATTGCATGCTGGAGGGGTGAAAAAATGAGTGAATGGAAAGATGTGCTTGTCATGAACGCATACAAATTCGGGTTTCCGGTTCATAAACCTTTTCATGAGTTAACGGAAGAACAGAAAGAACTTCTTTGGACAGGCAATGAATATTTTGAAGGGATAGACAGATTTTTTCAATTTGTTGAAGAGCAGGCATATAAAATTCAATACCGGGTGATGCTCTCCCGTTACCGTGGAAAAACGGTTTGCCCTGAGTGCAAAGGTACACGTTTGCGAAAGGATGCCAATTATGTAAGAGTGGCAGGCAAGAGCATAAGTGAAATGGTACTTATGCCGGTTTCAGAGCTAAGACCATTCATGGAAGAATTGGAGCTCAGTGAAAACGATGAGCAAATTGCCCGCAGGTTATTGATCGAAATCCGCAACCGTTTAAAATTCCTGGAAGAGGTCGGATTAGGGTACCTTACCCTGAACCGTTTGTCCAACACGCTTTCAGGAGGAGAATCTCAGAGGATCAACCTTGCCAACTCGCTTGGAAGCAGCCTTGTAGGATCCATGTATATTCTTGACGAACCGAGCATAGGATTGCATCCCCGGGATACACAAAATCTGATTCAAGTGCTAAAACAACTTAGGGATCTCGGTAATACGGTGATAGTTGTAGAACATGACAGGGACATTATTCAGGCGGCGGATTATATTATTGATATGGGTCCTCTGGCAGGAAGCCTTGGCGGAAATGTAATATATCAGGGAGATGCCTCCGGCCTTGTAAAAGCCGTTGACAGTCTTACGGCTGATTATCTCACTGGTAAACGTTCCATAACCCTTCCTGCTCAAAGAAGAAAATGGAAGCATTACCTTAAGGTTAATGGGGCCCATGAAAACAACCTGAAATATATTAGCACGTCCTTTCCTTTAGAAATACTTACGGTGGTTACCGGTGTAAGTGGTTCAGGAAAGTCGTCACTGGTCAGGGAAGTATTGTACCCAACCATCAAGCGCATACATGGAGGATATAGTGGCAAAGCCGGCAAGCTTTCAAATCTTTCCGGAGATACAGGACTTATCGGCAATGTGGAAATGGTTGACCAGAATCCCATAGGAAGATCATCACGCAGTAATCCGGCGACTTATCTTAAAGCATTTGATGAAATAAGAACATTGTTTTCCCAGCAGGCTCTCTCAAGGATCAGAGGTTATAAACCCGGATATTTCTCATTTAATGTACCCGGAGGGAGATGCGAAGAATGTGAAGGAGAAGGGGTGGTAAAAATTGAGATGCAGTTCATGGCCGACATCTACCTGACCTGTGAATCATGCAGTGGAACCAGATACAAGCCGGAAGTACTGGATATAAAATATCAGGAAAAGAACATCAGCGACATCCTG
>JAHJRE010000086.1 GCA_018831055.1 Bacteroidota bacterium | reverse complement strand
TGCCTTTGTTGATACTATTACACATTACCGGTATTTTTCCGCGTATTACCCGGTTACCAATTACGACCGCAGCATTCTAAGCCAGGATTTCAGCCTGCAGAGCGGGCGTTATGCCGAGATTATTTACGACAAACAACGTTATCATATTTACACCGGCGAGGCCCTTCCCCCGGAATACCTTGAAAAGGCAAAACTCAGGAATACCGCCTATATGGCTTCACTGATGATGGATTCAGAGAAGGAGAGAAGAAGAGCGGAATCAGGACAAGAGATGATGGTAAAAGAAAAGGTTACCCGGAAATTCCATAATGTTTATGAAGGAGATATTATCCGGATGCAGGATGAAAAGATTATCGATGTTGATAACTATGTGTTCGACCGGCAATCGTTCATACAATTGGGCTCAGATTCTGCACAGGTGATAATCAGCGGGGATTCGTCCGGTAAATTCATTCCTCCCAAGAAAAGGAATTACCGCGTAGAATATTTTATCAACGAGATCACAACGCAAATCGATTTTTCCTATCTCAATTCAATGTACCAGCCTTTTGCCGGCGGTGGACAGCCTATTTTTCTTAATCCCGGGTTTAATGCCCTTTTCAAGATCGGATTGACCGACCTTCTTGAAGATTACCGCATAATAGGAGGGGTCAGGCTGAACGTTGACCTGATCAATAATGAGTATGTGGCCAGCTTCAGCAACCTGAAGAAACGTGTCGACAAGGAGATATTCTTTCATCGCGTGACTGTCGAGGATGTAGGTTATTTCTCCATAATCCGCAACCATTCCCATGAGGTATATTATTCTCTAAAATACCCTTTTAGTCCTGTCCTCGCTTTTAAAGCTACAGGGATGTACCGGAACGATGCTGCCGTTTATCTCTCCACAGATCAGTTTAACCTGAAGAGAAAGACGGAATACAGGAATTGGGTAAGCATGAAGGGCCAGCTGATTTTTGACAACACCCGTCAGCTTGGCCTCAATCTCTATCGCGGCACCCGTTCTATGCTTTTTGGGGAATATTACATGCAGGTTGATGAAAGAGGGCAGGATCTGGCTGTACTTGGACTGGATATCCGTAATTATCAAACCATTCACAGGAATATCATCTGGGCAAACCGTTTTGCCGCCAGCACGTCCTTTGGAAACAATAAATTGATTTATTACATGGGAGGAGTTGACAACTGGCTCGTTCCTAAATTTAATAATGAGACGCCCATAGATTACTCACAGCACTATGCCTATCAGACCCTGGCGACCAATATGCGTGGTTTCAAGCAGAATATAAGGAACGGAAATAGTTTTGTGTTGTTCAATACCGAGTTACGTTGGCCCGTTTTTAAGTATTTTATCAATCGTCCCATCAAATCTGATTTCCTGAACAATTTCCAGGTTGTTGGTTTCGGGGATGTAGGGACGGCCTGGACGGGCTGGGACCCTTACTCATCAGAAAACTCTCTTTTTACACGAACCATCTGGAACGGTTCTCTGAATATTACCGTTGAGGAGCAGCGGGATCCTTTTGTGGGCGGTTTTGGTTGCGGGGTGCGGTCGAGGCTGCTCGGGTATTTTCTGCGCGGCGATCTTGCCTGGGGAGTGGAAGATGGCTCCATACGCAAGCCCATCTTTTATGTGTCGCTGAGCCTTGATTTTTAGCCGGTATTTTACTTTTTCCCTACTTTTACCAAAAAACTTTATGGATTATTTCAACGACGAGCGCATTGTTATGACCTTGGATGCGGGAGGCACCAAGCTGTCGTTCAACGCCGTGCAGGCCGGAAAAGAGCTGCTTAAACCCGTGGAAATGCCGGCCGCGGCCGGTAATCTCCATGATTTCCTGAAAAAGATCATCAGGGGCTTTCATGAGGTGGCCGGACAGACATCAGGAAAGCCTTGTGCTATCAGTTTTGCCTTTCCCGGACCGGCAGATTATACCAACGGGATCATAGGAGATTTGCAGAATCTTCCCGTCTTTCGCGGTGGTGTTGCCTTAGGCAGGATGCTTGAGAACGAATTCAGGATGCCGGTGTATATTAACAACGACGGTGATCTTTTTGCTTATGGAGAGGCCATGAGCGGACTGTTGCCTGAGATCAACCGCCTCCTGCGTGAGAATGATAACAGCCGTCAATACCGGAACCTCCTGGGAATAACCCTCGGAACAGGCTTTGGCGGTGGCATAGTGAGGAACGGAGAATTGTTCACCGGCGATAATTCCGCAGCCGGTGAGATCAACCGCCTGCGCAATTGCATATTCCCCCAAACCAGCATTGAAGACAGCGTGACCATCAGGGCCGTCAGGAGAGTCTACGCTGAAAATGCCGGCATTACACAGGATGAATCTCCCGAACCCCGCGAGATATTTGAGATTGCCAGAGGAACGGTGCAGGGCAACAAGGTTGCCGCCCTTAAAGCTTACCAGGATCTGGCTGTGGCCACCGCGGGCGCTCTGGCAGATGCTGTCTCACTCATCGATGGCCTGGTGGTTATCGGTGGCGGACTCAGTGGCGCCGCTTCCCTCTTCCTGGAAGATATCGTTAAAGAAATGAACCGGAAATACCATACCCTGAGCGGAGAAATGATCGATCGCATGGAAGTGCATGCATATAACCTGGAAAGCGGACTGAGCAGCTTCCTGGAAGATACTGCCCTTACTATAGAGGTGCCTTTCAGCGATCAAAAGCTGAAGTATGATCCTGTTAAGAAGATTGGAGTAGGGATCACACGCCTGGGTACCTCCGGCGCTGTCTCTGTTGGGGCATACGCTTATGCGCTCGACCAACTGAACAGAAAGTAGCCTGCGCTTGTTTGTTTAAAGTACCAAGCATCTTAAAAATGAAACTATTTGCAATAGAAACAGGAAACTTTAAACTGGATGGCGGTGCAATGTTCGGTGTAGTTCCCAAAGTGTTGTGGAGCAAATCGTATCCCTCCGATGAGAACAACCTTTGCACCTGGGCCATGCGCAGCCTCCTGGCAGATGACGGCGAGAGGCAAATCCTTATCGATAACGGGATCGGCGATACGCTGGATGAGAAATTTCTTAGACATTTTTACCTTTCCGGTGATGATAACCTGGAAAAATCACTGGCTTCTGCAGGTTATGAATCAAAAGATATCACCGACGTTGTTATCACGCATTTGCATTTTGATCATTGCGGAGGAAACGTGAAGCGGGTGAACGGGGATCTGGTGCCCGCCTTCCCCAATGCCCGTTATTGGGTGAGCCGGGTGCAGTTCGACAATGCCATGAATCCCAACGAAAGAGAAAAGGCATCCTTCCTGGAACACCTGATCCTTCCCGTAAAAGAAAAAGGTCAGTTGCATTTTATTGAGGAGGAAGGAGAACTATTCCCCGGTTTTGCCATAAGGTTTTACCATGGACATACCCTGGGGCAAATAGTTCCTCACATTGATTTCAACGGCCGTACGGTGGTTTATGCCGCAGACCTGTTGCCATCGGCCGCCCATGTCCCAATGTCGTGGGTGATGGCTTACGATATGGAACCTACGGTTACATTACAGGAAAAAGAAATTTTTTTCAGGAATGCGGTGGCAGAGCAATACATTATTTTCCTGGAACATGATATTTACAATGAATGTATTACTTTACAGGATACACCGAGGGGTGTAAGGGTGAAGGAATCGTTTCGGCTGAAAGATCTGACCTGGCAACCGGAAAAATTATAAATGAATTGGCTGAATAGATATTTCTTGGTTATCTTCTTTGTTTTTTATGTCTTCACCGGCATATCGCAGTCGTTGATACATGAGATCCACAGGGATTATTTTACTCGGTTTCTGAACTTTGATGAACTGGTAAAAACCGATCTCAGCCGGATAACCGCCATCACTCAGGATACTTCGGGATATGTCTGGCTGGCTGGCCCTAAAGGATTATATCGTTACGATGGGACAAGGTTGAAATCATATCAACCCGACACCCTTCCCGGATCGCTTCCTTCCCGTTCGGTGCATAGCCTTTTTACGGGAAATGACGGAAAACTTTGGATAGGGACCCACTCCGGATTATGTCGCTACATACCCGGCAACGATCGTTTTGAAACGGTTTTTAGCGCGGATGAACCGGATAGCGTTCACATACGGGCCATCCTGGCCGAAGGGGACAGTATTCTTTGGTTCGAAACCCTGCAGGGATACCTGTACAAAATGGACCAGGAAACGAAGGATATCCTGGGATCCTGGAAACACCAAAACACGAAACAGCCTTATTATCCATATCATACCATTTACCGCTCACGTGATGGAAAGCTTTGGGTAGGAGGAAGAGGAATTGCGATGATGTATCTTGATCAAAAGACCGGTAAATTTGTCACTCTTCCTATAGGACTTCCTGAAAAAAGAATGAAAAGAGAGCAGGATGTTGCTGTTCTCTTCGAAACATCAGAGGATCATTTTCTGGTTGGCGGGCTGGACGGTTTATATTTGTATGATAATGATGAAAGTACTTTCGACAGGATCCATACTACCTCTACCTGGGCAGCCATTACCGATCATCAGGGCAATGTATGGCTGGGGACAGGAAATGGTGCCGGCCGTCTTGACCTGCAAAATGGAGAGCTAACCTTGTTTCTGAACCAGGAAGATGATCCCGGTTCACTAAAGGGAAATAATGTTAATTTCCTGTTTGAAGACAGTTTTGATAATATATGGATAGCAACCGATAAAGGAATTTCGATTTACCGTTCACCGGTGGAAGGTGTGAGTTATATCTTCCATATTCCGGGAATAGAGGATTCTCCGGCATCAAGCGTGATAACAGATCTTGCTCTTGGCCCTGACGGTAGAATATGGATTGGGACCTTCCGGCACGGAGTGGATTTGTATGATCCGGCAACGGGAATATTCCGGCATTTTAATCCGGAGACCCTGCCTGACATGCTCTCAGGAAAAGTGCGCTCTTTGCTGCCTATGAACGATGGTTCTGTTTTTGCCGGCCTATGGGCCGGAATTGGGTTCGGAAGACTTTATCCCAACGGTAAATACAAACATTACCGTTTCGATCCGTTATCATTGAAAATGGATTGGTATAACGATCTGGAATATGCTTCAGGAAAAGATATCTATTTGGGTTTCTGGGGTGCCGATGGACTGACAATATTTGATACGGAAACAGGATTATTCTCTGAAAAGAGCCTGAAAGAGAAGTTTTCCGATCCTTACCTGAGCCGGCTCATAACGTGCCTTTATAAAGACAGTCTGGATAGATTATGGGTTGGAACTACGCATACCGGAATACACAGATATGATCGTTTGAGCGACACAAGCATTTGTTATTTTGAGGAAATACGCGCCGGGGGTGGTTTCCTGGAAAAGGAAGTTTATGACATTACCGGGGATGCTTCAGGAAGAATTTGGGCAGCAGGAAAAAGTGTTTACCTGTATGATAAAGATACAGATGCATTTAAACCTTTTGTAACCTCAGATTCAGAGGCTGTATTTGATATAATTCCGATAGGCGAAACTTCCTTATTGCTGCTAACGGATAAAGGGCTTTTTTCCATTGAAACCGCCAATGCAGGGATGAGAGACCTTAGTCCGTTGGTTAACCTGAGATTCAGCTCAGATGCGGGTTGCGGACTTGAAATTTCCCCGGGAAGGATTATGATTGGCGGAGAAAATGGTTTGGCTTTGCTGGACCCTGGTCGTTTGAATGGCAGATCCAGGACGCCGGAGGCCTTTATTTCCCAGATGGATGTGTTTACTCACGGATTGATTCATAATCCTGTAAAAGATACGGTTATAGAGCTTTCCTATGATGAGAATTTCCTGAATATTTCCATAGGGACCAATGAAGCCGGAAACGGAGGAGTATACCGCTATTCTTTCCTGCTTGAGAATTTTACCCAGGATTGGCAGGAACTCAGTCCGGCCGATATGATAGCAAGGTTTACCAATATTCCCCCGGGATTTTATACATTCAGGTTAAGGGTGGATGATGAAAGGGGGCATCCCTCAATGCAACAGGCTTCTTTTCATTTAATGATCTCTCCGCCTTTCTGGGAAACATGGTGGTTCATCCTTTTGGCTTCTTTGCTGGCTGTTGCCGGTATATATATTTTCGCGCGATGGCGTATGAAAAATATCCGGCTTGCCTTACAAAACCTGGAGATCAAACAAAAACTCCTTCGGCTTCAGATGAATCCTCATTTTATTTTCAACTCATTGTCGGCCATACAGAACTTCATTTACACAAAACAAACACATCTTGCAGGGGATTACCTTTCGGAGTTTGCGCGCCTCATTCGGATGATCCTCGAAAACAGCCGCTATGAGGAGATCAGCCTCGATAAGGAAATTACTTTCATAGAGCTATATCTGAACCTTCAACAACTCAGGTTTGAACAGAAATTCGATTATATCCTGGAAACGGATGAAGACCTTGATTCTGAGAATATCCTGGTTCCACCTATGTTATCGCAGCCTTTCCTGGAAAATGCGATTGAACATGGGTTAAGACATTCGCCGCACAGGGGAAAACTGCTGATAACTTTTCGTTTAAAGGATAAGGGATTGTTGTTTGTACTGGAAGACAACGGAATAGGTCTGGCGGCTTCTGCAGAACTGAATGCCGGAAGAAAGAAAAACCATAAGTCGCTAGCTATAGAAATCAGCCGGCAGCGCCTTGAACAGCTTAAGAAACAATCGGGTATCGATATATCTTTCAGGTTGGAAGAGATTACCGGTGATGACGGTAAGGTAAAAGGAACCCGGGTTTCTTACCTGATTCCTTTGCAAAGAAGAGTTTAATGAGATAATATCAGGAAATCATGAAAATACGCACCGTAATCGTCGACGATGAATTCAATGCCCGCAGGGCATTGGCCAATATGCTGGAGTTTTATTGCAATGAGGTTGAACTGGTGGGCGAAGCCCAATCGGTTGAAGAGGCTCATGCATTGATAGATAAGGAAAAGCCCGATCTGATCTTGCTGGATATCGTTTTGGGCAATGCCACTGGTTTCGATCTGCTGAAGAAACTTCGCAATATGGATTTCAAACTGATCTTTGTAACCGCCCATGATGAATATGCCTTGAGAGCCATCAAGATGAGTGCATTGGATTATCTGCTTAAACCGGTAAAACCCAAGGAACTGATCGGGGCCATCACACGGGTGGCCGAAGCCCTCGAAAAAGAGGATAAGATCAGGATGAAAGTGGAAACCCTTATTACCAACACGAAAGAGCAGGGAGGCGAGAAGAAAATCATCGTCAACACCATGAGCAGCATTTTTGTGCTGGAAGTGAAATCTATCATCCGTTGTGAGTCGGATGAGAACTACACATTTATCTTCCTGGAAAACCAGGACAGGATCATGGTGGCCCGAACCCTTAAAGATTTTGAAGAAATGCTTACCGGGTTCGGTTTCTTCCGGGTACATCAGTCGCACCTTATTAATCTTAACCAGGTGAGCTCATTTGAAAAGGGTTCCGGTGGGCATGTTGTGCTGAAAGACGGACGTAAGATCCCCGTATCAACACGCAGGAAAGAGCAGTTTATGAAAGCTCTTACCAATGTTTGATTTTTTTTCATGCATTTAATCAAATCTCCCCTGCAAATAATAAACACTTCTTCACAACCATCAGTTTCCGGTTGAATTTATTTTCATCAGGCTTTAGTATTGCAGTAAAAATACCCTTACGGGTTGACCTATTGTTTAACTAAATACATCTGAAATGAAAAAGATTTTCGGAATTCTACTGCTCGCTCTTGTTATGATTTTCACTTATTCCTGTGAGGAAGAAAAGGACGATGAAGCCAACAACAACTCCGGTACCACAGGTTGCACGGGGATACTCTCGTCAACTGCATCCGGTTATTTTTCAGCAAACTATTGTTTTGCAACATTGTACAATTATTCGGTGACAGATACAACACTGAATATTACCATTAACGGTACTGTTGATGGGGTGGAAGTTTCGGTAAATATCTCCATTGGAGACTGGGGAAGGCCTAATTTTTCCGGTCCCGGTACATATTACTGCGGAATGGACAATGAAGCCGGGTTTTTTGAGGTGATTTATCATGGCACCAACAATGAGTTTTACAAAAGCACGGCAGGATGGGTTGCAATCGGACAATACAATGCGAATTCCTGCCAGGGGAATTTCAGTGTAACCACCGCAGGCTATTACAACCAAAAGAATGTTACCTATACCGGAACATTTACTTTTTAATTGTGGTTTTATGTGCCGGTGTTTCCCCGGCATTGATATTTAACTGAGGCTATGAGCGATATTTCAGTTATAGAAAGACCCGGTCAAAGAAGAGTGTTGCAGATACAGACCGATGATTCCATTCTGTTGCTGAATGAGGATCATATAGTTTACTGTGGCCGTGTCGATAAAGGAATGGTTTTTCATATGCAGGGAGGGGAAGATATTCCCGCCAACCTCCATTTTCAGCATATGATTGATCTTGCAGGAAGCCATAGATTAATCAGGGTTCACCATTCCTACTTTATCAATGCGGCACATATTTTCTGTTATCATAAAGGGTCTTCAGGATATGTTGAAATGAAAGATAAGAGCAAGGTGCCCGTTGATGATGCCTTTTCGGGGAAACTCATTGGTTTACTTTACCGGAACAGTTAAAACAAAAAGACCTGCCAGATGGCAGGTCTTTTTGTTTTATTTTCTTCCGCTCAACTCTTTAGGGATTCGTCCATTCCGTATGGCCTCGGATCTGAGCCTCCGCCCAACAATTCTTTCCATCATACGGCCTATCTCCAGCACTTTATCAATGTTCACACCAGTGTCAATTCCCATTTCATCCATCATCACTACCATGTCTTCTGTGCTTACCAGCCCGACGATATTCGGGTCTTTGTAATAATATTTTCCTGTACCGCTTACAGGAGTGTCGTCGACAAAGTTGGCAGGTTGTCCGCCGATACCTCCCATCGTCGATTCGTAATTGGTGATCCCTGCCTGAAGCGCTGCCAAAACGTTTGCAAGTCCCCACCCACGCGTAGTATGGAAGTGGGCAATATGCTTCTCAGGCTTTGGGATGGAGTCCAGGAGCATGGAAAAATATTGGTAAACCCGGTCAGGAGAAGCAGAACCGTCGTGATCTGCATGCTCCACATCATCTGCACCAATGTCAAGCCACCTTTTGGTGAATTCAATGGCCTTTTTCATTTCGGTTGGTCCTTCGATCGGACAACCCCAGATCGTGCTGACAGTGCCATTGACCAGTATTCCGGCATCATGGCATTTGGGAATGTATTCCTCGCACATCTTCCAGTATTCATCCAGGGTTAGTCCTGAATTGGTCTTATGATGGGATTCTGAAGTACTGACCATTACCAGGATCCGGTCAGGGCCATATCCTTCCTTTTTTGCCTCAATTGCCCGTTCTATCGCCTTTTCACGGATAGTGATGGCCGTAAGCGTGACATCCTGCAGCAAATGCTTAATTTTCTTACTGTTGTGGAGGGCTTTCATTAATATGTCAGCATCTTTGAACTGTGGCATACCCTTGGGATTCCCAAAGTTTGTAGTCTCAATATGCCGGAATCCCGCCAGGATCAACTGTTCTAGAATCCATAGCTTGGCTTCCGTGGAAATGAATTTTTCTTCATGCTGAAACCCGTCCCTTACCGTAATGTCGCCAATTTTAACTTTTTTAGGATAATTCATAGGCACTTCTTGTTTAATGGTTTGGTTTAAAATATAATGAGTATCGGGAATGATTAATATCAAGATACCTGCTCTATGGTTGCAGGCTGCAGGTTACAGGCTGCAGGTAGTGTGGGTGTGGGTGATGAGTGATGAGTTGTCGCTTGCAACCTGTCGCCTGTAACTTTGTGTTAATGTTTCCAGATACTCATATAAAATATTTTGTCTCTAAAGTAATGCTTTTTTTTAAAATCACAATATGCATTTAGCTAAATATGTCAGTTTTCTGTCGATTTACTAAAAAAATTATATAAACATCTGAATATAATAACAAAAAGATACAGGTTACAGGATGCAGGTTGCAGGTTGCAGGTAGTTTGAGTAAGGGTATGGTGTGATGAGGTGTGACCTGCAACCTGCAACCTGTAGCCTGCAGCCTGAACCCTGCATCCTGCAACCTGACTATTAAATTATTTTCCAGGAAAGGGCAAACATGCTTTTTTAGTTCAAAAAAAATGTCTATCATTGCATGTATGAGGATCAGGTTGCCATATCCCATTCAATCCGCACAACATCCAGTAATCATTTATTCATTAACCAAAACCATCGAACGTGTTTAAGATAGAATCAAAAATTGATGTAAAGTCAAAGGAGTTTCAGGAGAACAAGAAAGCTTTCTCCGAATTGCTGAAGAATTTCAGGAATATTTACCGGGAGGTATCCCGTGGGGGATCTGATGATGCCATTCAAAAGCATAAAGCCAGGGGAAAGCTGCTGGCACGGGAGAGGATCTACAAGCTGATCGACCCGAACACTCCTTTCCTGGAGTTATCTACTCTGGCCTCTTATGATCAGTATGACAACGAGTTTCCTTCAGCCGGGATAGCAACAGGTATCGGTGTGATTCATGGGCGTGAGGCCGTAATTATTGCCAACGATGCCACCGTCAAGGGTGGAACCTATATGCAATGGACCATCCGTAAGCACTTGAGGGCACAGGAAATTGCTATGGAAAATTTGTTGCCCACAGTATATATGGTAGATTCAGGAGGGGCTTTTCTTCCTGAGCAGGACAGGGTTTTTCCTGATAAAAACCATTTTGGGCGTTTCTTTTACAACCAGGCCAGGCTTTCGGCCATGGGTGTGCCACAGATCGCTATCGTAATGGGTTCCTGCACCGCCGGCGGTGCCTATGTGCCGGCCATGAGTGATGAAACCATCATTGTGAGAAATCAGGGAACCATTTTCCTGGGAGGACCTCCACTGGTGAAGGCCGCTACCGGCGAAGAAGTCAGCGCTGAAGAACTGGGTGGTGCCGACGTACATACCTCCATTTCCGGTGTGGCCGACCATTTCGCCGAAAACGATACTCATGCCATACAGATTTGCAGGAATATATTTGAATCGCTTGAACAGAAAGAAAAGCAGTTTATCGACATTGCCCCTGTGGAAGACCCGGCCTATGATCCGGAAGAACTCTATGGCATTGCCCCGGTCGACCTGAAGAAAGCCGTCGACTCCAGGGAGATTATTGCCCGTATCGTGGATGGAAGCAAATTTCATGAATTCAAGGAAAGATATGCTCCTACCATCATTACCGGGTTTGCCCGTGTAATGGGTTTCCCGGTGGGAATCCTGGCCAATAACGGGGTGCTTTTCCCCGAATCGGCCGTAAAGGGTACACACTTCATTGAGTTGTGTACTTCCCGGAAGATCCCGCTGCTCTTCCTGCAAAACATAACAGGTTTTATGGTAGGCAAGGATTTCGAAAGAAGAGGCATAGCCAAAGACGGCGCCAAAATGGTTCATGCCGTTGCCAATGCCGATATCCCAAAGTTCACCATCATTTTCGGCGGTTCTTTCGGGGCCGGAAACTATGGCATGGCCGGCAGGGCTTTCGACCCCCGGCTGCTCTTCATGTGGCCAAATGCCAAGATATCTGTCATGGGCGGGATGCAGGCCGCTAACGTGCTTATTACAGTGAAAAAAGATCAGTACCGCGCCAAAGGCAAAGAAATGCCGGCCGAAGAGATAGAGAAGATGCGGCAGAGCATTGAAGACAAATACGATAAGGAAGGATCGGCTTATTACAGCACCTCCAGGCTGTGGGACGACGGCATCATCGATCCGGTCGATACCCGTAAAATTATTGCCATGGGGATTGCCATGTCGCTGAATAAACCTTTCCCGGAACAGAAATATGGGGTATTCAGGATGTAAACCGTAAAGAATATGCGTTCATCGGGTATCATAATAAACATGATCGTCTTATTGTCTTTATCTTCAGGTTGTATGTCGGGCAATGAAGGTGGCCATGCCAATTCTGGCAACACCAATGGGCCAGGAGCACAATCCCGGGGGGAAACCCTGGTATTGCAGCGCGTCTGGGAACCCCGGGAAAAGGCCTTTTCCCTCCTGATACCCAAAGGATGGTCTTACACCGGCGGGATATACCGCCTGGATCCCACAACCAGCGGCGGTGCAGGGAATGCCATAGAGGCCAAACTTGATTTCAGTGTCATCAGCGACCAGCAAGGCTCGGTCATGATAAGATGGTTGCCGGATATGTATTATTTTGATATGAGCAGATCTCCCGCCGGGCAGATGGGCCTGTTTCCCACAGGAAGCAATTATAACGGGATGACGGTTATACCAAAGATGAACGCTGCCCTGTTCACAGAGAATATCGTTATCCCATACATCCATCCTGGTTTACAGGGAATAAGCATCACCGAAAGAAAGAATGCTCCCGACGTGGCCCGGATGATCATGAACCAGGATAAATACATGATGGCGAATTTTATTTATGATGCAGCCATAACTACACTTACTTACAGGGAGAATGGTATTGAATACCAGGAAAAGATCGTCACTGTTGTGATGGACTTTGGGGACCTGGGAGCCGGATTATGGAAGAACCGGAGCACATTTTATGCAAGGGCACCCAAAGGACAGTTTGAGAATTATGAACCCATTTTCGGAGAGATCATTAATTCGGTAAAAATTAACATGAACTGGCTCATCGGAGAGATACGCGGACAGGTACAGCGTAACCAGATCCACCAGGATGTTTTGAACACGATCCAACGAATGGATCAGGAAATTGCCGAACACCAGAGAAAAACCAATTATGAGATCAATAACGACATGTTCCTAACCCTGACGGAACAGGAAGAGTATGTCAATCCCTACACAAAGGAAGTTGAGGTGGGGTCAAACCAGTGGCAGTACCGCTGGGTGAACCAGGATAATGAAGTTGTTTATTCGAATAATCAGGATTATGATCCCAATATGGATGATCTCATTAATCGCAACGATTATAAACTTACTCCTGTAAGAGAAAGGAAAATAAGTCATTAACCAAAGCTAACAGATCCGATTAATTTAAAGATTTATGAAGGAATTCAATAATATTCAGTTTGAGCTCAGCAACGGGACCGGAACCCTTTGGCTCAACCGCCCTGATGTTCACAACGCCATGAACCAGGAAATGATCAGCGAGATCATTGCCTGTGTGAACGAGGTAAACAGCATGGACGAGGTGCGTATCCTGATCCTTCGCGGTCAGGGAAAATCTTTTTGTGCCGGAGCCGACCTGAATTACATGAAAAGCATCGCCACTTTTGGTTACGAGGAGAATTTTCAGGACAGCATGAAGCTGGCGCAATGCTTCAACACCATTTACCGTTGCCGTAAGCCGACCATCGCTGTGGTTCACGGTGCTGCCATCGGGGGCGCCAACGGGCTACTGGCTGCCTGTGATTTTGTTTATTGCGATGATGAAACGAAATTCGCTTTCAGCGAGGTCAAGCTGGGCATAGCTCCAGCCACCATTTCTCCTTATGTGATACGCAGGATTGGAGAATACGGATGCCGCGACCTGATGCTCACCGGAAGACGATTCCTGGGAAAAGAAGCAGAAAGATACAGGTTGGTCAATGCTTCGCTGCCTGCCGCGGAACTGGAGGAAAAAGTATCCGAAACCGTCAAGTTCCTCATGAGCAGCGGCCCCAAAGCTATGTCGGCAGTAAAGGACCTGCTGTACATGATCACCGAAGAATCAAGCTTCGATGATACCATAGAATACACAGCCAGCCTTATTGCCAAACTGAGAGCCTCAGAGGAAGGACAAGAGGGGATGGCTTCGTTTTTAGAGAAAAGAAAACCTGTCTGGATGGAGGGGGGTAAGTAGTGGATGATGGGGGGCTGGGAGGCTGGGGTGCTGGGGAGCTGGGGAACTGGGGGATGTGTTTGTGGAAGGCTTAAAACTTCTATTTTTTAATTTTAAATTATGAATTCTTAATTATGCAAAAGAAACGTCAGATAAAATTTAGCCTTATTTACCGCGATATGTGGCAGTCGTCGGGTAAGTACGTACCACGCGTTGACCAGCTGAAGCAGATAGCACCTGTGATTGTCGACATGGGTTGTTTTGCCCGTGTGGAAACAAACGGGGGAGCTTTTGAACAGGTAAACCTCCTTTATGGGGAGAACCCAAACAAGGCCGTCAGGGAATGGACCAAACCATTCAACGATGCGGGTATCCAGACACATATGCTGGAAAGGGCCCTCAACGGGATCCGTATGTTCCCGGTGCCGGCCGACGTGAGAAAACTCATGTACAAGGTTAAGGTTGCACAAGGAACCAATATTGCGCGCTCGTTCTGCGGACTGAACGACCACCGCAACCTGGAAGGCTCCATCAAATATGCGAAGGAAGCCGGGATGATTTCACAGGCTGCCCTTTGTATCACACATTCCAAATTGCATACCGTTGATTATTACATGGGAGTGGTTGATAAAGCCGTGGAATATGGAACCGATGAAATATGCCTGAAGGATATGGCCGGCATCGGCCGCCCGGTAATGCTGGGGCAGTTGGTGGATGCTATCAAACGCAAATATCCGCATATCCTGGTGCAGTATCACGGTCATTCAGGACCGGGTTTCTCCGTTGCCAGCATGCTGGAAGTGGCCAAAGCCGGGGCAGATATCCTGGATGTCGCCATGGAACCCCTATCCTGGGGTATGGTGCACCCCGATGTGATCACTATCCGCGAGATGCTGGTAGACGCAGGATTCGATGTCCCGGATATCAATATGATTGCCTACATGGAAGCACGGCATCTGACGCAGACCTTTATCGATGATTTCCTGGGGTATTTTATTAACCCTAAAAACCGCTATATGTCGTCGTTGTTGATCCAGAGCGGATTACCCGGTGGTATGATGGGCAGCCTCATGGCCGACCTGAAAGGAGTGCACGATAGTATCAATTTTTCTTTGAAAGCAAGTGGTCAACGTGAATTGTCGGAGGATGAACTGCTCGTGAAACTCTTCGAGGAAGTGGAATATATATGGCCTATGATGGGATACCCTCCGTTGGTGACTCCTTTTAGCCAATATGTAAAGAATGTAGCTTTATTAAATATCCTGCAGATTGCCAAAGGTGAGGAAAGGTTCTCCATGATGGATGATAATGTCTGGAACATGCTCCTGGGTATGGCCGGACAATTACCCGGACCTATTGATAATACCATTATTGAACTGGCTAAAAAGCAAAAGCGGGAATTTTATGTGGGCAATCCCCAGGATGCATATCCCGACGTCCTGCATAAATACATCAAAGAGATGGAGGAGAAAGGATGGGAGCGCGGACAGGATGACGAGGAACTCTTTGAATTTGCGATGCACGAAACCCAATACCGTGATTATAAATCCGGTATTGCCCGGGAACGATTCCTGGAAGAACTGGAAAAAGCAAAATCGGAAAAGTCAACCCCAAAAACACAAGCAAGCGTGAAAGAAAATAAGCCTTCGAGGCCGTCAAACTTCAGCAAGGATGAGGTCGGCCATTATGTAGCCATGGCAGCTTACCTGATGTATACCTTTAATACCAAATCCTTTGATCCGGTGGGCGGCCTGGCAAACCCGCACGATGTGTGGAATATGATCGGTTACTGGAGGAATATCAACTCCGTGGAAGTGACCTACGAGGGAAAAGTTTATGATATCCTCTTCGACCGCCCGGAGGAAAGCGAATACGATTTCCAGATCAACGGCGACCGTTACCTGTGCCATGTGGAATATGTCGACCGCGGGGAGATCGATTTCTCTATCGATGGGAAAATATTCCAGGCCAAGATACTGAAAGGGGAAGAGAATTTTACCAAGGTGGAGATCAACGGAAAATCATTCCTGATGCATCGCAACGACCTCCTCGATACTGAACTGATGGCTCACAGCGCCGATGAAACGGTTGATGAGAGCAAACACATCGTTTCCCCAATACCTGGTAAGGTGTTTAAGATCAAGGTGAAAGAAGGGGAGGAGATCCGCAAGGGCGATGTGGTGGTGGTCATTGATGCCATGAAAATGGAAAATAATATTGCAACCAAAAGAGATGCCGTGGTGAAAAAGATCCACGTAAAACTCAACGATATGGTTGAGGTGAACAGCATCCTGGTTGAACTCGAATAAACTTTTAATCTGATACATATGGATTTTGAACTGTCTGAGATTCAAAACATGATCCGCGAGACGGTCAGGGATTTTGCGGAAAGGGAGATCCGGCCGGTCGCGAAGGAACTGGATGAAAAAGCGGAGTTTTCCGTTGACCTCACCCGGAAAATGGGTGAACTGGGCCTGTTTGGCATGTACATTCCTGAGAAATACGGTGGGCAGGGTATGGATACCTTGTCGTACATTATTGCCGTGGAAGAGATCGCGCGCGTCGACGGCTCACAGGCCGCTACCCTGGCCGCGCATAACTCTCTGGGTATTTATCCCATCTATGCCTACGGTACCGAAGAGCAAAAGATGAAATACCTTCCTCCCCTCTGTACGGGTGAAGAGCTTTGGGGTTTCGGACTGACAGAACCAACTGCCGGATCCGATTCGAGAGGTAGTAAAACCAAAGCCTACCTGGATGGCAATGAATGGGTGATCAATGGTTCCAAGATTTTTATTACCAACGGCTCTCATGAGATTTCCGTCGGCTCAACCGTGCAGTGTATTACCGAGGATAGTGATGGTAAGAAAGATTTCACCGCCATCATCGTGGAAAAAGGTACACCAGGATTCAAAAGGGTTTCCATGCATGGGAAAATGATGTGGAGGGCATCCGATACTGCAGAATTGTATTTCGACGATTGCCGTGTTCCCAGAGAAAATCTCCTGGGTGAAATTGGCCAGGGCTCAAAAATCATGCTTTCAACCCTCGACGGAGGCCGTCTTTCCATCGCAGCTATCGGCCTCGGTCACGCTCAGGGTGCTTTCGACCTGGCCCTGCAGTACGCCAAAGAAAGAAAACAGTTCGGACAGCCTATCGTGAAGTTCCAGGTGAATGCCTTTAAACTGGCCGATATGGCCACGAAGATAGAACTGGCCAGGAACCTGCTATATAAAGCCTGCTGGCTCAAAGATAATGACAAACCCTTTGGCAAGGAATCGGCCATGGCCAAGCTATATTGTTCCGAAATTGCCCGCGAGGTGGTGGATGAAGCCGTTCAGATCCATGGCGGCTATGGACTGATGAAGGATTATGATATCGAAAGGCTTTACCGCGACCAGCGCCTCCTGCAAATTGGGGAAGGAACATCTGAGATCCAGAGGCTGGTGATTGCAAGGTATATTGGGGCGAAGTAGGGTTTAGGGATGTAACTTGTAACTTGGAACCTGCAACAATAACATAATAGGTATTTTCAAACCCATTAACATCAGTTATCTGAATATGAGTTATAAAATCCTTTGGGAGCCTTTAAGTGAATGGTCTGAAACTTCCAGGATGAACGAATTCCTGCAGTTTGTGAATAATAAATTCGGCACCAACCTGAAGAATTACTTTGACCTGTATGAATGGAGCATTGAGCAAATACCGGATTTCTGGGACTCTTTCGGTGAATACAGCGGTATACGCTTCTCCAGGAAAAGGGACAGGGTGGTGGATGATATTCGGAAGATGCCGGGCGCCAAATGGTTTGAAGGGGCCAGGATGAATTTTGCCGAAAACCTTTTAAGCAGGAAAGATGACAAAACGGCTATCATCTTCCGGGGTGAGGCCGAGTTTGAAAAAAGGATAAGCTATGCGGAGTTATATGATGAGGTAAGGAGGGTTGCAGCGGGATTAAAGGCTCTTGGAGTTCAAAAGGGCGACCGGGTAGCCGGGTTCATCCCCAACATGCCCGAGGCGATCATTGCAATGCTGGCAGCTTCATCCATTGGCGCCATCTGGTCTTCCTCTTCACCCGATTTCGGGATCAAAGGCGTACTCGACCGTTTCAGCCAGATAGAACCCAAAGTTATTTTTGCCGCCGATGGTTATTTTTATAAAGGGAAAAAGTTTGATTCTCAGGAAAAGCTGAAAGGCATCCTCGACCAGCTGCCATCGGTAGAAAAAGTGGTACTGATCGATTATATTGGCCAAAGGGATGTAAATAGTCTGGCCAATGGTATGTTATGGGAGGATCTTGCACAGGAAACCGCTAAAGAATTGACCTTTGAGCAACTTCCGTTCGATCATCCGCTGTACATCATGTATTCTTCAGGAACCACAGGACTTCCCAAAAGCATCGTCCATTCGGCAGGAGGGACGCTTATTCAGCACCTGAAGGAACTGATGCTGCATACAAACCTCCGGGAAGACGATACGATCTTTTATTTCACCACCTGTGGCTGGATGATGTGGAACTGGTTCGTCAGCAGCCTGGCTGTTGGGGCCACCCTGGTTTGTTTCGATGGCAACCCCTTCCATCCGGGACCGGATGCTCTTTTGAAAATGGCTGATGAACTTGATATCACAGTCTTTGGAACCAGTGCCAAATACATAGCATCCCTGGAGAACGAGGGGGTGGATCCATCCGCTATCTCCGCTTTCCCTGCCCTGAAATCCATCCTGTCAACCGGATCCCCGCTGTCGGATGAAAGCTTTGAATACGTTTACAATAAGTGGAAGAAGAACGTACAGCTGTCTTCCATCTCCGGTGGTACAGACATCATCTCATGTTTCATGCTGGGTAATCCCATGCTGCCGGTATACCAGGGCGAGATACAGTGCCGCGGGCTGGGGATGGATGTCGACAGCTTTGATGATTACGGCAAGCCGGTAAGGGAGAAACAGGGAGAGCTGGTTTGTAAGTCGGCATTTCCTTCCATGCCGGTGTATTTCTGGAACGATCCTGATGGAAAAAAATACCATAATGCCTATTTCGATGTATATCCGGGCATATGGCGGCATGGTGATTATATCCGCCTCAGCAACCACGGAGGCATAACCATGTTTGGCCGGTCTGATGCAACATTGAACCCCGGCGGGGTGCGCATCGGGACGGCGGAGATCTACCGGGTGGTGGAAAATATGGAAGAGATAGAGGACTCTGTGGTCATCGGCCAGCCCTGGCACGGGGATGAACGGGTTATCCTGTTTGTGAAAATGAACCCGGGATATGAACTTACCGAAGATTTAAAGAAAAAGATATCTGCCAACATAAGATCCCAGTGCAGCCCGCGCCATGTCCCTGCCCTCATCCTGGAAACCCACGGCGTGCCCTATACCCTCAACGGCAAAAAGGTTGAGATTGCTGTGAAAAAAGCCGTTATGGGAGAAGAGATCAAGAATAAGGATGCGCTTGCCAACCCGCAGTGCCTGGATGAATTCAGGGATATTGACGGGTTGTAATTCTGTATTGTCAATTCTGTATTCTGTATTTACAATAGGATTGGCAATATGCGATTTGATATTGTCAATGCATTGTAAATAGCAAATTCTCAATTGCATATCCGATTGCACATACAGAATACAGAATACAGAATCGACAATTCCCCCCCTTCTTGACTTATCAAAAAACTCTCCATATCTTTATAGCATAGTAAACAACCAAAACCAATCAACATGAAACGAATTACCCCCCCCATTTTTATTTGCGTCATGGTAACATTATTAGGCACTTGCACCTTTAATAAGGTTATGCATTCTCAAACCATTGTGATCGATAGCACATTTACATCCGATGCAATTCTTCATCCCTTCGTCCCGAGCGATACCCTTTACAGCCTAAAAATCAGCGGAAGCGTTCAACTGAATTCGGACACAAGCCTCGTAAGAGTCATAGTCGGAGACGAAGATTCGCTTGAATTTTTGGTGTATGAGTCTTACCCGATGATCTCAAATAATTACAATTTCTCATTCAGTGAAGAAAGTGACGAAACCACATTCCTTGATGAATTTATTCCAGAATACTTAAAAATCTATTTAATCAACTCTGCACTTACTATTAGTAACCTTGGAAGCTTTGGAGTATTTCTGGATGGACTGGACAGTTTACAGAGATCAGCTAAAAGTATATCAGATAGCATAAAAATATATAACATTAATCAATATATACAGGAAAATGGAATGAACTGGATTGCAGGACATACAAATATAAGTAGTTTATTTTATAACACTAAAAAATGCTTATTCAGTCCTAAATATAATTTATTTGGTTTTGATTATTATATTTTGGGTGTGTTTGAAAAATATTCTGACAACTACCCATTGGTTGAAAATACAACACTTGTAAAGGAGTTTTCATGGATAGATCATCATGACGCAAATTCGGAAGGTTCTTTATACTATAATGAAGATCATGGATGGATAACACCTGTACAAAATCAAGATACCTGCAATAGTTGCCAAACTTTTGCAAGTGTAGGATTGTTAGAATCAATGATTAACCTTTACTATAACTATCATGCAGATATTGATCTGTCAGAAGGACAGGTTTATAATTGCAATAGTCCATGTGACTGTAACACTGGGTCTTCACTATTAAGTGTTTTGCAATTCATAAAAAATCATGGCGTGATTAATGAATCATGTTACATCTATGAAAACCATCATTGCGACCCGTGGACCTTTCCTTGGAATCCCCCAAATTGCAATGATTATCCTGATTGTTCTCAGGAAGCTTTCAGGATAATGCCAACAGATTATTTCAACTTACTTGATTTATATGAAGAAATCACTGATGAAAACATTAAAAGATTCCTCATGGATTATGGTCCTTGTACGATTGCAGTTGCTGACTTTTTGGATTTAGGGTCACACGCTATGTTGTTGGTTGGCTTTGAATATGATGAATTAAAGAACAATACTATTTGGGTTATAAAAAACAGTTGGGGTGTTCCACCTCCTTCTGGTTATGGGTTACCCCCAGATGGATATATAAGAATGAAAGCAAATTTGGATGAATTAAGCCACTTTTATGCTTTAGAAACTCCCCTTATTGCTGAGGACGTTATACTAAATCCTAATCCTTTTGATTTGAAGAAGTACGACAAGGATCTTGATGGTTATTATAATTGGGGTATAGGAAACCTTCCCCAGGGGTGGATGCCTCCTTGTAACCCTTCAGCCGACTGGAATGATAATAACAATAGAACAGGCCCTTGCGATGATAACTTTAATGGTCAGTACGTGCAACCGGAAATGGAAGTATACCAATACCACC